>JAOZTL010000116.1 GCA_029942205.1 Bacteroidales bacterium
AATAGCGATGGCGTATGGAGCAACAAAATAAAAACAATAAAGATAACTATTATTCCACCCGTGTGGGAAAGATGGTGGTTTCGGATACTAGGTATCTTGCTGCTTGTATTCATGATATTCTTATTCATTAAGCTAAGAGAGAAAAATCTGAAACAACAAAAAGAAGTACTCGAAAAAACAGTGATAGAACGAACCATCCAAATCGAAAAAGAACGTGAAATAGTTGAAGAACACAAAGAACGACTCGAAATAATACACAATAGCCTATCGTCAAGTATCGATTATGCAGAGAAAATACAGTCGGCCATTCTTCCCGACGAAAAACTGTTGGTTGATAACTTAAGCGATCATTTTATTCTATACAAACCACGTGATGTTGTTAGTGGTGATTTTTATTGGTGGGCTGTGGTAGACGATCTTATTGTTATTACTGTTGCCGATTGTACAGGGCATGGCGTGCCTGGTGCATTAATGAGCATGCTTGGACTTACATTTTTACGTGAAATAGTTACGAAAGAAAACATTACGCAACCCGATCTGGTACTCAATCGATTACGAAAAGAAGTTATTCATGCTCTAAAACAAAAAGGCACATTGCTTGAACCCAAAGATGGCATGGACATGAGCCTGATTACAATCAACAAAAAAACAAACAAATTGCAATATGCAGGAGCTTTCAATCCGATTTATATCATTCGAGACAACGAATTAATTGAAATAAAAGCGAATAAAATGCCAGTTGCTATTTATATGAAAATGAATGATTTCTCGCTTCATGAAATGCAACTACAAGCCAACGATAGCTTGTACCTTTTCAGCGATGGATATTACGACCAATTTGGAGGCAAAAACCAACGGAAATTTATGGCACGAGAATTTAAGACTCTACTAAAAAACTGCCAAGACAAATCGATGCCGCAACAAAAAGAATTTCTGAACAATACATTAAACGAATGGATGGGAACAATTAACCAAATAGACGACATTGTAGTGTTGGGGCTTAAAATATAAGGTCGAATATGAAATTAAAGTCTTCTAAGGAAATGGGAGGATAAAATTAACTGGATATTTTAAACCTTGTATTTCACTAAGTAATATAGATTTACAGAATTGCGTGAGCAACATCAAAAAGATAGAAGACCTTATTCTTTTCTTAATTTTTATTCTAAAAATAAAATGTGTAATTTTATAAACTGAAAAGAACCTAGAATCATTAGCCATTAAAACGACAGAACCATGAAACCATTGAAACCTAATTATATTTTTGAAACCAGTTGGGAGATCTGCAACAAAGTAGGCGGTATTCACACCGTGGTTTCGACCAAAGCACTTACCTTGGTGCAAGAATATGGCGATCAATTATTGTTAATAGGCCCCGACGTGTGGCGTGATTCGGATGGAAACCCCGAATTCACACAAGACGATACCTTGATGACCGATTGGCGCGAACAAACGATGAACGAAGGTTTGCAAATTCGCATCGGACGATGGAATATTGTAGGAACCCCCGTAGTTATTTTAATCGACTTTTCGGCTTTCATTTCGCAGAAAGACAACATATTTACCGATTTCTGGGAAGAGTATAAACTCGATTCCATCTCAGGGCAATGGGATTATATCGAGCCAGCTACTTTTGGGTATGCAGCGGGTAAGGTCGTCGAAAGTTTTTATCAATTCTTTGTGGCGGATAATCAAAAAGTAATTGCTCATTTTCATGAATGGATGACAGGAACAGGCGTATTGTACCTCAAAAAGTATGCACCGCACATTGCCACCTTATTCACTACGCATGCTACAGCTATCGGGCGATCCATTGCAGGAAACCGATTGCCGCTATACCGAAATCTGAAAACCTACAATGGCGATTCAAAAGCCAAAGAATTTAATATTATATCGAAACAATCGCTCGAAAAAAGTTCAGCCACACATGCCGACTGCTTCACCACAGTAAGCCACATCACCGCTAATGAGTGCGAACAACTACTCGAACGCAAACCTGACGTGGTTACTCCCAACGGATTTGAAGACCATTTTGTGCCACAAGGCAAGGCGTTTGACGAGAAATACACCAAAGCTCGCAACAAATTACGCCAGGTATCCGAATCGCTACTGGGATACCATTTACCAAAAAAGACACGCTACATTTGCACCAGCGGACGTTATGAATTTTGGAACAAAGGAATCGATGCATTTATCGAAGCAGTGGCGTATGCCAAAGAACAAAATCAACTCGAAAGAACAGTAGTGGCGTTTATTTTAGTACCTGCCAACAATTACGGTGCACGGAAAGATTTGGCACATCGTATCGAAAATAACATCGTAGATGCACAAACAGGAAACCGATTCTTGACCCACGGGCTGCATGATGCCGACTTTGATCCATCGCTCAAAATGATTACCAAACTGGGACTCGAAAACAAAAAAGAAGATAAAGTCAAAATCATATTCGTGCCGTCTTATTTACAAGCCAACGATGGCATTTTTAATATGACTTATTATGATTTGCTTATTGGTTTTGACTTAACGGTATTCCCTTCGTATTACGAGCCATGGGGCTACACTCCACTCGAAAGTTTGGCGTTTCATATTCCTACCATTACTACCGATTTGGCTGGCTTTGGACGATGGATAAAACAAGAACCCGTAGAAACATCTGACTGTCTACAAGTCATCAATCGAACAGACGATAACTTTGTGGAAGTGTACAAGCGAATTGCCGAAATAGTAACGCTATGCGCTAGCAAATCAAAAGAAGATAAATTAAAAGCAAAAGAAAATGCATACTTCGTTTCACGCATTGCTTTGTGGAAAAACTTAATTAAATACTATTTTGAGGCTTACGAAATTGCATTGCTCAAATTAGAAAAACGAAGCAATAAGCTAACCGAACGTAAACCAACAAAAAAAACAGTAAACTTACCGACGTATAAAAGTATTACTCCTGTTTGGCGAGAGATTCAAGTCAATCCGCATTTGGAAGGACAATTCAAAGGGCTTACCGAATTATCAAAAAACTTGTGGTGGACGTGGAATTGCGAAGCAAAAGAATTGTTTGAGTACATCAGCCCAAGGCTGTGGAAACGCAACAAACAAAACCCCGTAGCAATGCTCAACCAAGTGTCTCTGGATAAGTTTCAGCGATTGGAAAAAGACTCGGTGTTTGTGGATAAATACAACAATGTATTTCAAGAGTTCATCAATTACATGAACGAGCCGAAAGCAAAAGACGTACCTGCGATTGCATATTTTAGTATGGAATATGGCATGAGTTCTACGTTTAAGATTTATTCGGGAGGCTTAGGCATTTTGGCTGGCGACTACATGAAACAAGCGAGTGATGGCAATGTGAACATGATAGGAGTCGGCTTATTATATAAATTAGGATACTTTACGCAGCGCATTTCGCCCAATGGTGAGCAAGAAGCGGTGTACGAACCAATCAGCACGGCGCATAGTCCTGTAATCCCGATGAAAGACGAAAACGGCATACAGAAAACAATTCAAATCGTTCTGCCTGGGCGTGTGGTACATGCTCGAATATGGAAAGTAGCTGTTGGGCGTATTGATTTATACTTATTAGATACCGACTTAGACGAAAATAAAGAAAAAGATCGTGCTTTAACACACCAGCTTTATGGCGGAAATAACGAGTACCGTTTACAACAAGAAATTCTCTTAGGTATTGGAGGTATTCGCTTGCTCGAAAAAATGAAAATCCAGCAAGAAGTTTATCATTGCAATGAAGGGCACGCAGCTTTTATCTCTTTGGAGCGGATGCACAAGTTGATTAATGAAAAAAACTTTTCGTATGGCGAGGCGGTCGAAATAGTGAAAGCATCGACCCTATTTACCACGCATACACCTGTGCCTGCTGGGCATGATACCTTCTCCGAGGATTTGATTATGACTTACATGGGGCATTATCCTACACGCTTAAAAATTTCGTGGCAAGAATTTATTGCACTTGGGCGCGTGAATGCTAGCGATAATAACGAAAAATTCTCGATGAGTAATCTGGCAGCCCACCTGTCGCAAGAAATAAACGGCGTAAGCATGCTTCACGGCAAAGTTACTCGTGAAATGTTCAAAAACTTGTGGCAAGGCTATTTCGCCGAAGAATTGCACATTGGGCACGTTACCAATGGAGTGCATTTTCCTACCTGGACAGCCAAAGCATGGCAGCAGTTGTATAAAGAAACCATGAGTGAAGATTTTAATTACCGACATGCCGATAAAAAAATGTGGAGCAAAATACACGATGTTCCCAACGAACGAATCTGGGAAATACGACAAACACTTCGCAAAGAGTTATTTGACATGATTCGTGATCGTTTAGAAAAACGAGGAATACGTACCGAAAAGCCAAAAAATGTAGTCAAAATACTACACAAACTAGACGATAAAACATTGACAATTGGTTTTGCACGCCGATTTGCTACTTATAAGCGTGGAAACTTATTGTTTTCTGATTTGGACGAACTCAACCGAATTGTAAACAATCCCGAAATGCCTGTACAATTTGTATTTGCAGGCAAAGCACATCCAAACGATGGTGGCGGACAAGAAATAATCAAAGAAGTGATTCGTATTTCGCAAATGCCACAATTCGTAGGGAAGATTATTTTCTTGGAAAACTATGACATGGACTTAGCCAAGAAATTGGTTAGTGGTGTAGATATTTGGCTAAATACACCAACACGCCCACTCGAAGCTTCAGGAACGAGTGGAATGAAAGCAGTAATGAACGGAGTAATGAACTTTAGTGTGCTTGATGGCTGGTGGGTAGAGGGCTACAAAGAGGGGGCTGGCTGGGCTTTGGATGAGGAAAAAACTTACGAAGACCAACGATTTCAAAACGAATATGATGCCGCCACTATCTACAATTTGCTTCGAGAAGAAATTGTTCCGTTATTTTATGATCGAGACGAGAAGGGCATTCCTAATGCTTGGATAAAACATGTGAAGAAAACCATAGCAGAAATTGCGCCTGACTTTACCTCTAGCCGAATGCTTGACGATTACATCGTACGATATTACAGACGACTGGCTGAATCGACAAAGAAAATAGCTGCTAACGATTATTTAAAAGCAAGAGAAATAGCTACATGGAAAAAGAAAATACGGCATAATTGGGACAAACTCGAAGTGGTGGCTCTCAATTTTTCTGATCCAATAAAAGATCCACTCATTCTAGGCGAACGCTATTACGGCGAGCTGGTGCTTGATCTAAACAAACTAGGCGATACGAACGTAAGTGTAGAAATGGTGATTAATGAAATAGATACCGAAGGACAAATGCACGTAGTGGAAGTGATTGAATTACAACTGATGCGACTTGCCGAAGAGCACATTGCTTCGTATGCAATCGATCTGACCGCTCCACGTCCAGGAAATTTCAATTATGGATTCCGAGTATTTCCAAAATCATCCGATCTACCATACCGACAAAGCTTTGGTCTAGTCAAATGGATATAAGATTTTTAACTTAATTTAATATTGCTGACATACTGATACAAGACTTTATCAATCAATAATTTATCAGAAATAAATATACAATGAGTTTTGGGAGCAGTTTAAATTCACAATGGTTTGTTAATTTTTGAGACCTGACAGATTTTGAAAACCTGTCAGGTCTTATAATCAGTATTTTATGCTGGTTAGCTGTTATTTTTTCTCATTAATGAATAAAGCTTTGGCAAAGTTTTTTTCCTTGATAGTTTTCATATATTCGTAAGTACTACGGACGTTTTGTTGTCTTAAGGAAATTAAAGGACAAATAAACGAGTATAACTATTACATGTTATTTAATTTATGTTCATAAATAACCGCTTATTACTTTTTTCGTCGGTTACGTTCAGTTTGTAATAAACTTAATTCTCTACTTGTTTGTCCTGCAACAGAGGTATTTTCTTCCACACGGCGCAACAAGTAAGGTAAAACGTAACGTACAGGACCATAAGGCAGATATTTAGCAACATTGTATCCATTGGCTGCTAAAATAAAACTGATGTGGTCGCTCATTCCTTACAATTGCGAGAAAAAAATTCGCTTGTCATCTTTAGCAAGTCCTTTTTCTTCCATAAGTTCTGCCAAATAAGCCGAGCTGTATTCGTTGTGCGTGCCATTAAAGATCGAAATCCGATCGATATGGTCGATACAAAACTTCAGTGCAGCATTATAATCTTTATCCGTGCTTTCTTTGTCGGGCTGAATGGGGTCTTTGTACCCTTTTTCGGCTGCACGTGCCCGCTCTTTTTCCATGTAAGCACCTCGCACAAATTTTGCTCCTAGAAAAAAGTTTTCTTTAACTGCACGGTCATAATCTTTTTGTAATAAAGCAAGTCTATCCCAGCGATACATTTGATATGTATTGAATACAATTGCACTTTCTTTGTTATATTTGACCATCATGTCTAGCACAACTTCATCAATAAAATGCTGAAAAAAAGTATCTTCGGCATCAATCAGAATAGGAATATTGGCATCATAAGCTGCTTTACACAATGTATCGACACGTGAGCGGAAGTTTTCAGCTTCGGCTTTTTCGGCTTCCGTCATTGATACTTTGGCAGTGCTTGCTTTTTCGAGTACGTCATGGGTAGTAAATGCCGTAGGCTTAAATACCGCAAAAGGAATATTGGCATCCTGTCCTGCATTTTTGATCGAATGCAATGTTTCTGCTAATGCTTTTTTAATATCAGCAATATTTTCTTTACCTTCTACCGAATAGTCTAAGATTGCACCTACTTGGTTCTTTTCAAGATGACGCACCGCTTTATGGCATTTTTCGATAGATTCGCCACCTACAAATTGGCTATAAATGGTAGGACCTGCTGCCCACATCACAGGCAAATGAAGTTTGACAGCCGTAGTGGCTGCAAATGATCCTATTTTTACAATTGCATTGCTACCTATTGTTTTAAACAAAAGATAGGCTCTAGTCAAATCGATGCTCGATTTACTCCGAAACGCTAATTCTGTATTGTCAAAATTCATCATAATATGTTGTTTTTTTGATTCCGTGATTATACTTTTATTTTTTTACAAAGATAAAAACTTCATTAAATCATTGCAATCATTTTCAGTTTTACTATTTTTGTAAAAATTATATTATACGGCATGTTTTATCATAAAAAAAACAATATGGGATACTTTTTTATGTGAATAACAAACAATCCTATTTCTACCGACCGCATAATTTAAAAACAGAAAGCTTAAATTAATTTTATTTAGCTTAAAAACACAAATGTATGCAAGAAAACAATTTGTATAACATAACACACACAACGACCGTAGTTGAAACGCTTAAAGAACTATTGACTGTAAGTAATTATAGCTCGTTGTTTGTATTGGTGGATGAGAATACCAAGCAGCATTGTTTGCCTATTATTCAAACAAGCCTGCCTCCTGCGGTCATCATTATCAAAACAAAAAGTGGCGAATCGAATAAAAACATAGAATCGGCTACCTATATTTGGAAACAATTGACCGAACGAGAAGCCGACCGACACTCGTTGTTAATTAATCTGGGTGGTGGATTATTGAGCGATTTGGGCGGTTTTTCGGCTTCGTGCTTTATGCGAGGCATTGATTTTGTAACTATTCCCACTACTTTGCTGTCGCAGGTAGATGCCTCTGTGGGAGGTAAGCAAGCGGTTAATTTGCTAGGACTTAAAAATCAAATTGGGGTATTTCGTTCTGCTCATCATGTACTTATCGATCCTGTATTTTTGAAAACATTACCGAGCGAGCAAATTCTATCGGGCTTTGCCGAAATGCTTAAGCATGGTTTGATTCAAGACGAAACGCACTTTCGTCAATTACAAGAAATAGGTATTTCTGATCATCAATTGATTAGCGATGAGGTATTCGGAAATCTCATTCAGCAGTCGGTGGCGATCAAAAAACAAATCGTACGTGCCGATCCCTACGAGAAAGGAATCCGTAAGGCTCTTAATTTTGGGCATACTTTTGGTCATGCTTTTGAGAGTTTTTTCAATAGTTCGGGGAAAAATATCACACACGGGCATGCCGTAGCTTTGGGTATGATTTGTGAAAGTTTTTTATCTAATAAAAAGACAAATTTTCCTTTGCATGATTTACTTTCTTTAGTTGCATTTTTCACAACACATTATCCATTACGGAAAATTCATCGACAAGATTATGACACGCTTATCGAATGGATGACGCACGACAAAAAGAACAAATCAAAACAAATAAACATCAGCATACTCGAAAAAATTGGAAAAGTAAAAATTAATCAAATCGTAAATAATGGAGACATTATTGAGGCTCTTGATTTTTATATGCAGTTGTATCAGTAACACTTCGTTAAATTATGAATTATGAAATATGAATTATCAATTAAAACACAGTTTTTCAACGACTTATCTTAAAGAAACAATGCTTTTCAATTTTCTGTAAATCAAATATACTAAATTGCTATTATAATTGTGATTTAGAAAATGAATTATTTTTTGTTTGTTTTTATT
>JAOZTL010000117.1:0-4418 GCA_029942205.1 Bacteroidales bacterium
GCATCGGGGATGTTAGTGAATATTTGGGTGTTGGTTTTAGGTAAATTAATTTTCAAATATAAATTAGCTAATTTAGATTGAATTTTAGATTCGATAATAATAGCAATTGCAGCCAGATTTTTTCTTTTTTGTTCTCCAAAATAACTCCTTATTTCATTTGAAATATTTTGAGTTGCTCTGATGTCTACTAAATTAGCACAAACTAAGAAATCACCTCCCATTTTATCACCTTCATAAGTCATGTTCTTTGCCGTATCCAAATCAATATTACTTAAAAAGGTATATCGAAAAATTAAATCATCCAAATATTCGATTTTTACTTTATCATTAATGTTGATTGATTTTATCATATTGTATTTTCTTTTTTGATATTTGTCGCAACTAGGTTCGACGTTGATTTCGCAACAATCCTACCTCTTTTATTTATTAATATACATTCGGCATGAATAATACTTTTTCCTTTTCGGACTATTTTTGATTCGGCAGTAAGGGTTTCGCCTATTTTTGCCGAAAAAAGAAAATCGATGTTTATATTTACCGAAACAAAATGATTTTCAGTTGGTAACGTGAAAACGGTAGCACCAATTACATCATCCAAAATCAACCCAATTGCTCCGCCATGTAAGCGTCCCATTGGGTTGGTCATTTCTTCTCTAATAACGAAATCTATTTTCAGCATTCCTTCTTCCACTTCTTGAAGTACTCCTTTTAGAAAACGACTCACAGGAGATGGACTGTTATGCATTTCTTTACCAATAAAACTTTTGAAATAATCTACTACTTTATTTGTCATTTATATCTTTGTTGATGTAAGTAATTATGTTATAGAATTAAATTTTTAGTTAAGAAAAGAATAAAATAATTTTAATTTGTTATAAATTCATCAAATGTTTGTGCATCCATAGGCAAGCTAGGAAGTTCAATATGAAAATCTGTACCTTTATTTTTATTGGAATAAATAGTTATATTTCCATTTAAGCTAGATACATATCCTTTTACAATAGATAATCCTAGCCCAGCACCTGCATAAAGTTTTGATTTATTATTTTCTATCTTTCTAAAGCTGTCAAAAATAAGGTTTTGCTTGTTATTGTCAATCCCAATTCCTGTATCTTTGACAAATAGAAGTATCGAATTTTTAGTTTGATCTATTTGATAACCAATGGTTATTGTTCCATATTCTGTGAATTTTAGAGCATTGTCGGCAAGATGTGAAATTATTTTTTTTATAAAATGACAGTCTGAATAAAAAATGAAAGAATCTGTCCCATTTTTATCTAAAATGAATTTTAAATTGTTTTTTTTAGAATCTTTGATTTTCTTTTCGTAAAGTGGTTTAAATTCATCAAGAATATAATCCAAATTACATATTTGTCGATTATGTCGAATCTGTCCTGTTTCTATTTTTGCAGATTCGATAATGTTTTCGATTAAATTCATCAAATCTTCTGCATTATTTTCAATATGCGTAACATACTGTTTCTTAGTTTCTTCATTCTCTTTTTGCTGCGTAATTAGGCTTGAAAATCCAATAATAGAATTTAAAGGGGTGCGTATTTCATGTGATAAATTAGATAAAAAAGCTGTTTTTAGTCGATTCGATTCTTCAGCTTTTAGTTTTGCTTTTTCTAAGTCTTCAGTTCGTTTTTCTACTAATTTTTCTAATTTTGTTTTGTATTTTTCAAGCTCTTTATCTGCTTTTAGTTTTTCTATAGCCATTTCCACAGTCGTGCGTAGTTGGCTATCTTCGTATGGTTTTATGATATATCCTAAAGGTTTAGTACGTTTTGCTCGTTCTGTTTTTTTATGATCGGTGTGCCCTGTTAAGTATAACACAGGAAAATTATATAATTCCATTAATTTTTCGGCAGTTTGTATTCCATCGGTTTCACCAGCCAAAATAATATCCATAAGTACTAAGTCTAATTTTTCATTAGCCACAATGCGTAGTGCTTCTTCTCCACTAGCAACAGGACCAAGCACTTCGTAGCCAAATCGTTCTAATTTCATTTTTATTTCGAGACCAATAATAGCGGTATCTTCTACGACCAAAATTCTATTTTTTTCCATAAATTATGACTTATAGTTGTGTTTTTATTGCGTGTAAGATAATAAAAAATTGAATATTAGTTTATTTTTCACAAAAGTTTATCCTTTAAATATTTTCCAGTAAAAGATTTTTTGCAAATAATTAAATTTTCAGGAGTTCCTTCAAAGATAATTTTACCTCCATTTTTACCTCCTTCAGGACCGAGATCAATAACCCAATCCGCTGATTTGATGATTTCTAAGTTGTGTTCAATAATCAATATGCTATTTCCCTTTTTAATTAAGGCATGAAATGCATCTAATAATTTCCTAATATCATGAAAATGCAAGCCTGTTGTTGGTTCATCAAAGATAAAAAGACTTGATTTTTTTTCATTTTCTTTGCTCAAAAACGAAGCTAACTTTATCCTCTGACTTTCGCCACCACTAAGAGTATTGGATGATTGTCCTAGTTTTATGTATCCTAAACCGACATCAGCAAGTAGCTTTATTTTATGTGCAATTTTTTTCTCTATTTTACCTTTATGATTAGAGAAAAATTCAAGAGCATCGTCTACTGTCATGTCTAAAATATCAAAAATGCTTTTGTTTTTGTATTTTACTTCCAATACTTCTTCTTTAAAACGTTTACCATTACAATGATCGCAAATCAAAAAAACATCGGCCATAAATTGCATTTCTACACGAATTTCGCCTTCTCCCTGGCATGCTTCGCAGCGTCCGCCGTCCACATTGAATGAAAAATGGGAGGGTTTGAATTGATTGATCTTTGCGGCTTGCTGTTCGCTGAATAATTTCCGAATATCATCGTATGTTTTTATATAAGTAGCTGGATTAGAGCGAGATGATTTACCTATTGGATTTTGATCAACAAATTCGATACTTGTAATACTATCCAAATCTCCTTGAATAGTGTCGTATTTTCCAGTTATTTCACCATAGCCATTATACTGTTTTTGCAAGGCAGAGAATAATATTTTGCGTATTAGCGTTGATTTTCCAGAGCCGCTGACACCAGTAACTACCGTGAGAATATTTAATGGAATTTTGACATTAACACCGTTCAGATTATGTTGTCTGGCATTAATTATCTCAATATATTTACTCCATGATTTTCTTTTCCCGGGAATAGGAATTTTTTCTTTTCCAGTCAAATAATTAGCTGTTAGGCTTTTAGTACTAGAAAGTAATTGTTTGTGTTTCCCTTGAAAAACTAGTTCTCCACCATAAGTTCCTGCCATAGGACCAATATCGATGATATGATCTGCAGCACGAATAATGTCTTCGTCGTGTTCAACTACGATAACTGTATTTCCTAATTTTTTCAATTCAAAAAGTACTTTAATTAAACGTTCCGTATCACGTGGGTGTAAGCCAATACTTGGTTCGTCCAGAATATAAAGAGAGCCTACAAGGCTGCTACCCAGTGAAGTGGCTAAGTTTATACGTTGCGATTCACCACCCGATAGTGTGGATGAAAGCCGATTGAGTGTGAGATATTCGAGTCCAACATTTAACAAAAAGCCAATTCTGTTATTTATTTCAGTCAGAATACGTTTTGCTATTTTTTTGTCATTATCTTGGAGATCAAGTATTTCAAAAAAGAGCTTAAGTTCATCGATAGGCATTAAAACTAAATCCTGTACCGATTTTCCATTAATTTTTATATATCCAGCTTCTTTTTTTAGTCTACTTCCTTTGCAATCTGGGCATATTGTTTTTCCTCGGTATCTGGAAAGCATGACACGGTATTGAATTTTATAATTTTCTTTTTCAAGCATATCAAAAAAGACGTTCAAACCTTTAAAATGCTTATTCCCAGTCCATAATAATTGTATTTCTTTTTTGGTTAATTGATAAAAAGGGCGATGTATCGGAAAATCAAATTTATAAGCAGTCAATACTAATTGATTGAGCCATTCTCCCATTTTTTCGCCTCGCCAGCAAGCGATAGCTTTGTCGTATACCGATAAATTTTTGTTTGGTACAACCAAATCTTCATCAATACCGATAACTTTACCAAAACCTTCACATTTCGGACATGCACCCATCGTATTATTGAAGCTAAATGTGTGAGTTTGTGGTTCTTCAAACGTGATACCGTCCGCTTCAAATTTATTTGAAAAATATTCTATTTTTGTTTCGTTTTCGAGTAGAAATTCTACTAGACATTCCCCATGTCCCTCATAGAATGCGGTTTGTATCGAATCTGCCATTCGGCTTAAATTATCGTTGTCGTTATTTACAGCCAAACGATCAATAATTATTTCTGAAGCACTTACTTTGGATAATAAGGATTTATTTTTTAATAATTCCTCTATCCTAATTGTTTGTTTTTCCGCTTTTTTAAGGATAATATTTATTCTCGA
>JAOZTL010000117.1:4428-8423 GCA_029942205.1 Bacteroidales bacterium
GGCAGAAATCCATCAAAAATACCTTCAAGATACTATTCTCGATGGGGACTACGGGCGCAAGAATACTTAGTTTTGTTTTTGTAGGAAATTCTTGTATTCGATTGATAACCATGCTAATCGAATGCCGTTGAACAATTTTTCCGCTTATGGGAGAATATGTTTTTCCGATTCGAGCAAACAATAATTTCAAATAATCGTAGATTTCGGTAGAAGTTCCGACGGTAGATCTCGGATTGCGTGTATTTACTTTTTGTTCGATAGCGATAGCAGGCGGAATCCCTTTGATATAGTCCACTTCTGGCTTGTTGATTTTGCCCAAAAATTGGCGAGCATACGACGATAAACTCTCCACATAGCGACGCTGCCCTTCGGCATAAAGCGTATCAAAAGCCAACGATGATTTTCCTGAACCAGACAAACCCGTAATGACAATAAACTCATTGCGAGGTATTTTTATGTCGATATTCTTTAAATTATGAACCCTTGCCCCTTTTATATCTATCGTTTTATTCTTTTTTATCATTTATTATCAGTACTTTATGAATCGAAAATTTATGTTTTATTTTTTTGGAATAATTATTGTTGTTTTCTAGTTAGAAATAAAATATGAAATTACGAATAAAAAAATTCCTAAAAAATTTTTTTATTAAAAAAAAAAGTTATATATTTGCAATTACAAAAAAGTATAAAAATCCATTCTATTAACTAATTAAACTCAGGAGGACTGCTTATAAACCATATTTACTCTAATTAAACTAAAAAATGGGAGGTAATTATGAAAACTTACACAAAGAAAGATCAAGTATTGATTCAAGAATTTCTTAATGGTGAGCAGTCAAGTATTGAGGTTTTAATTAACCGCTACAAAAATAAAATATTTACATACATTCTTCTTTACGTAAAGCACGAAAGTTTAGCGGAAGACATTTTTCAAGACACATTTATTAAAGTAATAAAATCATTAAAAGCAGGAAAATATCAAGAAAAGGGTATTTTTGTGTCATGGGCGATGCGTATTGCTCATAATTTAATCATTGATCATTTTCGTAAAGCTAAGCACTTACGTACTTATTCTAGCGACGATTCGGATATTGACATTTTAAACTCAAAAAGATTTGCAGAAGACAATGTCGAAGATAAAATGGTGAATACACAAATTCGTGATGATATTCGTGAATTATTAAATTTACTACCAAACGATCAGCGGGAAGTAATTGTTTTACGTCATTATATGAATCTAAGTTTCAAAGAGATAGCAGATCATACGGATGTTAGTATCAATACAGCTTTGGGGCGCATGCGTTATGCATTGATTAATTTAAGAAAGTTAATTAAAGAAAAGAATTTGAATTTAACATTGATCTAGTTTTTGAAGAGAAAATCAGATTAATTTATTATAAAACAAAAAAGGCTATTCATGGGGAATAGTCTTTTTTGTTTTTACATGTATTTTAGTTTATTACGATAAATAATTAGATAAGTGTATGTGTTGTATTGAAAAAATAAGATACCTTATATTTTTTGTTGATTAAATAAGTTTTGTCCAGAATAATCTTCTTCGTGTTTTAGTAGCCATTTTTTTCGCCACAAACCACCTGCATATCCAGTCAGTTTACCACTGCTACCAATGATTCGGTGGCATGGAATGATGATGGATATTTTATTTTTCCCATTTGCATTTCCTACTGCTCGTGTGGCATTTTTATCACCCATCGCTTTGGCAATGTCTAAATAAGAGGCTGTTGCACCAAAATTTATTTTCAATAATTCATTCCATACTCGGTTTTGATAGTCCGTTCCATGAATATGAAGCTTTATATCGAAAATTTTTCGATTACCAGCAAAGTATTCTTTTAGCTGTTTTTCGGTTTCAAGCAAGTGGCTTGGAATTTCGGATTTAGTTGGATTATTTTCTATTTTTTCAACAAAATACAAACTTTCTAAGCCTGATTCAGAGCCACTTAGCTTGATTATTCCAATTGGAGATTCTAAATAATATTTCAATAAATTAAAATTTTATTGTTTTATATACTCCATTCATCCAATTTTTAAAATCATTATGATATAATTTAGAAAAACGTCTATCCGACACGCCTCCTGCAATGTTTGTGTGTACAGTATTTTCCGACATATCGGTAATTAGGCGATAAGATGGTGCAAAACTTGTATTCCTACCTGCGCTGGTATAGACTTGCCCTTGATGTACGGTAGCACGGCTACCTCGTAATGGAAAGGGACCAATATCAAAGCCTGCAAATTTTGGTAATTTGTTTCCCAAAAGCATGTGTGTTAGGGTGATATTATTGATTTCACCCCATGTTTTTGTTTTAATTTTCAGCCCATTATCTATTGCTTTTTGATAAATCTCTTGTTGAGTTTGGTTCTGAAACCATTTTGATTTTGATGAAAGTAAAATTTTATCAAAATTTGCGTAAAAATCTATAAAAATTCCTGTTTGGTTTTGCAGAAAATCGTTGGTGTCTTTGCCTATTGCTTTGCCAAAAACTTCGGCATAAAGACCCCGATAAATCATCTCGAATAGAAATGCTCCTTTTGAATCTGTATCATAACAAAAATCCCAATTATTGAGTATTTTACCGTTTTCAGTATCGGGCAAAAGTGGTTTTATGAACGCCATAAACAATTCTGCCTGAAGAGAATATGTATCAAAGTGCATTTTTTTTATATCTTCGATACTTGTTTTTTCGTTGGCATCAATAAGTTGTTTTATTCGGTCGGCTCGGTATTCGCCCATTGGCATATTTATTGGCGAAACTTTTCCTAAATGATTCAAATTATTGTTGGTTGTAATAATATAGCCCTCTTCGGGGTTGAATGATCGAGGAAGTTCGGTATGATCGTGAAAACCTTGCCAGTCCTGCTCTGGAAGCCAACCAATGAGTGGTGTAAATCCACTATTTTCCTTATTTCGTTTTGGCATTAAACCCGACATTTGGAAACCGATATTTCCGTCAGTGTCTGACAATACCCAACAAAAAGAAGCTTCTAATTTGCCAATTATATCCATTCCTTCTTCTACATTTTTTGCATTCCAAAGGTCAAAACCTACTTTTATGGATTTTGCTCCTGATGTTTCTCCGCTCCATTTTGTTGCTAAATAATAGCCTTCTTCGTGTGGATTTCCATCTAAAACGCCATGCTCATTTTCATAATATGTTATTTCTACAGGCTTTCCTTTTTTGCGTTTAATGGTTTCTTTGCGTTCAGTGAAATTATGCCAATTATTATCTTTAAAATACTTGCCATCTTTACATTGCTCTATCCATGAGTCTGTTGCATCCATGAACGAATATGTTGCTCCCCATGCTAATTCGTTTTTTCTGCAAATTAGCAGAGGTGAAAGCCCTGGCATTGTTGCACTATATGCATATTTGTCGCCTATTTGCACTGCAACTTCGTACCAAACGGCAGGTAGTCTATTAATTTCTAAATGTGGATCATTTGCCAAAATTGCTGCTCCCGAATTTGTCTTTTTCCCTGCTATCACCCAATTATTTGAAGCCATCATTGGTGCTGTGGCTACGTTCCATTTTACCGAGTCAGGAACAATTTTTTCGGTAAGTTTTATTTTTTTTAGCAAAGCTTCATCATAATCGCCTAAAATATCTGGAAAAAGTTCATTTAATGAATCTTTATTTACTCCATTTTGAACCATTTGTACAAATAATCGCTCAATTTCTCCTTGTGATTGTGCTAAAGTTAAAAAGCCGGCCATACGAGCTAATAATGCAACGTCGGTTTTTTCCCAAACAAAATTCTTAAATCCCAAAAGAAGTTTTAATTCCCAAGGTTTGTGTTTTTCAAAGGCAGCATTTGCTCCATCGCAGTATGCTTGTAAAAGGGTATTTTCTGTTTCGTTTAATTTCTGAATTTCATCGTCCAATTTATTATGCCAATTCATCCGTCTAAAAAACTTGTCAATTTCAAGCATTTCATCATCTCCACTCAAGTGTTCGGATGCTGTGCCAGTGCCT
>JAOZTL010000118.1 GCA_029942205.1 Bacteroidales bacterium
GTTTGAAACGTTGCATTTACTAGTTGAACCTTTATTCGACCTTTTTGATGTTGCTCACGCACGTGTGTAACATGCTTGATGGTTTAGCGGTGCAGTAAGATCTTCAAGCATCCGCAGGATCTTGAAGCATCTGAGCAAGAAAAAACTCGTTCCACCACACAAAAATGTCGATGCACCTTGTTGCAAGTAGATCCTAAAAGGTTTCAATTAGATTAAATAGTAAGCAAGAGTATTTGTCTTTTTAGTTGATAAAATAAGATCTCCTGTTTTTCGCTTACTTTGAGATACGTGAGCAACATCAAAAAGGTCGAAGACCTAGTCGATATTTTTGTTTCGTAGTTTTTTCTTGATGGAGTTTTTGCGTTTACTCTCTAGTCGTTTTTCGATAGAAGCACGGCTACGTTTCTTGCGCAATCGTTTTTTTTGTTGATGTAGAGCTTTGGCGAGTAATGTATAGAATAATGCAATCGTGTTTTCTTTGTTGCGCAACTGCGAGCGGTCGGCTTGCGATACGATGATTAAGATGCCGTCTTGCGTGATTCTATTTTCGAGGCGTGTGAGTACCAATTGTTTCTCGTCCTCGGTCAATAGTTGGGAGTTGCGTACGTCTAGCCTCAACTCTACTTTGGTGTTTACTTTATTGACATGCTGACCGCCTGCTCCGCTACTGCGTGAGCTTTTGAAGCTAAATTCGGGACTAAAATCACGGGTTTCTTTCATGGTTTGTGTAGGCTTTATCCGTATACTGCCTGTACAGATAAACGCAAATGGACTTGCTTTGTTTTATTAAAACAAAAAAAAGGCTGCCTTACAAGAAGACAGCCTTTTTTATTGAAGCACTTTGTGCTATTTATTGTGTTACAGTTACAGTATAAATCTCCGTATCTGCATCGATAGACAATACAACGTTGTATACACCACCAGCAGTAACTTTGATGTTTCCACCATCGCTAGATAAATTGCTTGCGCTTGCACCAGCCCAAGTACAATCGTCGTAACCAATGCTTTTACCGTCCCAATCGTTACCTTGTCTGAATTTGAATGCACCATCAGCAATCATGGTAATACCTGTGTATGTCCAAGTATAAACATGCTCTTTAATAGAAGGTTTAGATAATCCAACAGGAGTAGACCAGTTCTCATCTTGTGTAGTTCCGTCAGCTAAGTAGAATGCATTACCAATCATACCCATTTCATAGTCTGTGTAATCTACGGCTACTACATCATCCGTTTTCAATAAGTCAGCAGCAAAACCTTCACCAGCAGTCCAAACCATTGTAATGGTATAAAATGCACGGTCAGCAAAAGCGATGTTATCACCACCTGCAACTAATGCGTCAATAGCACTACCAAAATTGGTGTTTACTTTTACCGAGTTGTCAGCGTTAGCATCATCAACAAAAAGCTCCACTTTCCATGCACCTGAGTAACGGAATTTCATTTCGCCTTTCATTAGTTTTATGTTTGTAGCTTCAAAAGACATAGAAGCTAAATCAAAACCTTTAGATTCTAATTTTGTGTCATTAGACCATCCACCTGGAGTGGCAGCACCAATAACTCCCCAGTATTTTACTTGAATAACCGTAACGATACCTAATTCAGTATCTAATACAACGTGATAAAGTCCGTCTTCGGCTACTGTAAATGGTGTAGCAGACTCAACATACGCACCACGGCTAAAAGTAGCATTAGCCACTTGAGGCTCATCTCCAGTAGGAGTTTCTACTACTGCATAGTCAGTACCAGGACCATAAACAGTTGTGTTTGCACCAGCAACATTTGCAATGCTAAATCCAGTAGCACCTGCTTTTACTGCAATAAATGCTTCGTACATTGTTGCACGTTCTGCTTGCCCTACTTCGTTTTTAGCAATGCTCATTTTTCCTTTGATGTCAAATTCAGCATAAGAAGTTTCTGCTCCTTTTACATAGAATCCATCCTCTAATATAACTGGAGTTACTTCGTCCTCATCTTCGCCACAAGCAGAAAATGACACGACAAATGCTAATAATACAAGCCATACGAGGCTTAACTTTGTATTAAATAAATTGTTTTTCATGTTTATATAAATTAAAATTAAAAATTAAAGGTCTTCGACCTTTTTTGATGTTATTGATTATAAATTTTAAAAATCTTTTTTCACTTATTCCTTTCTACACGTTACAAGTGCGTAACATCAAATAGGACTATAAGTTCGGATTAGAATCTAGTACCCATTGTGGGATAGGGAATGTATTACGATCGGCACTAGAGGCAGATTTCTCCCACCATGCGCTGGTGAATTTTCCGAAACGAATCAAATCCTGACGGCGATGCGCTTCCCAAAACATTTCACGACCACGTTCTTCCAGTATTTGATCGAGCGTTGTGCCTGTCCAATTAGATACTCCTGCACGGCTACGCACCATGTTTACATAAATATCGCCACTGTTGCCTTGGCGAATCATTGCTTCGGCTTTCATCAACAATACGTCTGCATATCTAAAGACTGGAAAATCATTGCTTAGGTTGTCTTTTGCTCCCATGGCAATCTCAAATTTTATTGCTCTTGCTCCCGACATGCGTATTTCTTCTGGTGTATAAGTTGCATCCATTTTTAATGCAGGAATGTGTGGGTTGATAATCAATTTAGAACCAGCCGTTTCGTCCACAATCTCGCTCCCTGTACTGGTGTACTGCTGTCCTACCATGAAACCAGCTCTGCGGGTGTCCACATCTTCGTAGCTGTTGTAATGATCTTCCATGGCAGCAAAACCATTCCAAGGACCTACTGGCATGTCGTAAGTTAAGTTGCTGGAATAGGTCAATGTACGCATGTGAAGATTGAATCCTTCGTAGGAATCTTCATCAAACGGAATGGTGAAAATATTTTCTAAGCTTAATTCGTTTTGTGTTACAAAAGGAGATAACGAGTTCATTTCTAAAGAGTATGCACCACTTGCAATAACATTATCACAAGCCTCTTCGGCTTTTGCCCATTGTGCTGTTCCTGTGTATATTTCGGCGTTCAAATAAAGTTTTGCTAGCAGCGTGTAAGCCATGCTTTTGGTTACAGCTGTTTTGGTTACACTTTCCGAAATATTGGGAATAGAAGCTTCTATGTCGGCTACGATGGCAGCAAAAACCTCTGCTCGTGGCGTTTTGGATGGAAACTCTTCGGCTGCTGAAAAAGCGGTAACGTAAGGCACATCGCCATAGTTATCAATCAATAAATAATAATAAAAGGCACGCATTACTTTCAATTTACCGATGGTGCTAAGTGTTGCAGGGTCGCTACTGCCTTCGAGCGTTTCGATCAAACGGTTGGCTTCTACGATTCCTTTGTAGAAACGAGACCACATTGCCGATACGGCTTCCGTTGTATTGTCCCATTCGTGGGTGTGTAGTGCTCGCCATTTTCCGCCATCATCCCAGTCGGTATGACGTGTAGGGCAAACCACTTCGTCGGAAGTTACTTCTTGAGCAAACCACCATCCGCCCCAATCGAGCAATTCTTGCATTGGTTCATAAACAGGAACGGTAATTAATGCTCCTTGTATGTCGTTTTCTGGATAATTGTCGCTTGGAATTCGGTCGTACAGGCTATCGTTTAGATCCGTACAGGATGATAGCGAAAAGAATACCAATAAACTTATAACTACTTTTTTCATTTTCTTAAATGTTGTCAGTTGTTGTGATTTAATTATTATCAATCATGGAAGAACAATTAATTATCTTTTTCTTTTTGATGTTGCTTACGCAATGCGTAAGCAATTGTAGTTCTCTCGAAGAGAGTTAGAATGTCAGATTAACACCAAAGGTGAATGTGCGTGTTTTTGGATACACATTATATTGGTCTAAGCCGAATGAACGTCCGTCGTACGAAATCTCTGGGTCGATACCCGTGTAATTTGTTAATACAAATAAATTGTTGGATGCAAAATAAACTCTCGCTTTTTGGATGTTTTTCACTTTTGTAACATCAAAATTGTACCCGAAAGTGAGATTATCCATTCTCAAGAATGTGCCATCTTCCAAATAATAACTGTTTACTTTTGGTGCATCCGTTAAGCCTCTTTCTACCTCGTCCACTACTTCTGCCAAAGCATTTAAACTAGGCAATACACTTGGATTAGAAAAAACCATGCGTGTTACGTTCAGCACTTCGTGCCCCACTACTGCACGTAGCGAGAAACTTAAATCGAAATTCTTGTATGCTAAATAATTCGATAAACTAAGTTCAAAATCGGGCTGTGCTACACCAACCAAACGGCGTTCGGCGTTGGATACTTCACGAGTAACACCACCAGCAGCGGTGTGGAATAAGAATTTACCATCGGCAGATAATCCAGCATATTCAGGCATATAAAATGAGCCTAAAGCATAACCTTCCTCTACGAGTTGTGTCCAGTTTTGGTCGCCCACCAAGCCACGTCCCGAAAGCCAGCCTTCTTTCTTGTCTTGATCTGTCCATACGTACATGCCGTCTTGGCTCGATAGCGAAACTACTTCTTGGCGATTGGTAGAAAACGATGCGTTTGCTTTCCAATCAAAGTTTGTTTTGTTTACAACAAATATTTGTAGGTTTAATTCAAATCCTTTGTTTTCGATTTCTCCAGCATTTGCCCAAGTTGTACTCACCGCATTTGGTGGTACAGGCACGGCATAAGGTGCTAACAAATCGTAGGTGTGTTTGTTGTAATATTCAACCGAACCAGAAATACGATTGTTGAATAATCCAAAATCGATACCTATGTTTAATTCGCTGTTTTCTTCCCATTTTAAGTTTGGATTGCTATTGTGCGATAATGCAAACGAGATAGCGTCTTCTCCTGTTTCGGGGTTGATGGTAGTACCCGTAGACGATGCGTACATGATGTCGTTGTACGAACCAATTTCTTGATTACCCGACAATCCAAAACCTGCACGTAGTTTCAACATTTGAATAAAATTAACATTCTTTAAAAAGCTCTCTTGCTTGATGTTCCATGCAATAGATCCCGAAGGAAAAACTCCCCATTCGTTGTTCAGTCCAAATTTGGATGATCCATCACGGCGCAGTGTAGCGGTTACATAATACTTTGAGTTGAAATTATACACTACTCTACCGAACATAGAGATCAAACGGTTTGAGTTTTTGTATGAACCAACATCACCAGGGTTTACTTCATTTAATACGCCCAAATTGTGCGACATTACATAATCTGATAATGGCTCATTACCTTGAGCCCAAAATCCATCGGCTACATCTTCTTGAAACGAATAACCTGTTACGGCATTAATCGTGTGTGTTTTTTGGATTACTTTGTCATAAGACAAAGTTGTTTCCATCAGTTTTGTTTCATAATTATTGTAAGATCTACGAGCGTAGCCTTGTGTTGTTCCTCCTTTTACGTCGGTAGGTTCAAAATAGAAGCTCTCTGAATCGTTGCGTGTGTATCCTAAGTTTACGCCTAGTTTCAAACCATCGATGATTTCAAATTTAGCATTTAAACTACCGAAATAACGCTTTGCATCTCGCTGGTTTTGTATTTGATTAGCCAAAGCTACTGGGTTGTAATAATTAAAATCACGATTCAATTCGTAATACGATTCGCCATCCGCATTCATCACGGGGTCGGTAGGGTTTCGCTGAAATGCTTGATACAGCACATCGTTTGATCCGCTTCCTGCATAGTCAATGTAATCATTTCCTTCGATGGTTGCTGCCAAAGAGGTTTGAATAACCAAACGCCCGTCGATGGCAGTCTGGCTTAAATTGATGCGACCAACGGTTCTTTCCTTAGACGAGCCAATAACTACGCCTTCAAAATCGGTATGCGATAACGATACACGGTAAGTGGAGTTTTCGTCGCCACCCGAACTTGCAACATTATACGATTGCGATAAGCCTTGACGATAAATTTCGTTTTGCCAATCGGTGTTTGCTCCGCCATCAATTAGGTTATAATTATGATCGGCTGCAAAGGTTCGCAATTCGTCGCCAGTTAATAAATCTAAGCGATTGGCTACGTTATCTAATGAGAAGTAAGAATTGAACTCTAAGTGGTTTCCTGCGTTCTTTGTTCCTTTTTTTGTGGTAATAATGATGACTCCATTCGCTCCACGTGCGCCATAAATGGCAGTAGACGATGCGTCTTTGAGTACGTTAAACGATTCGATGTCTTCGGCTGCAATGGTGGTTGGGTCTACACCAGGAACACCATCGATAACATAAAGCGGCTCTGTGCCTGAGTATAATCCTGAAGCTCCACGAATTTTGACAGAGAATCCGCCATTTGGGTCGCCACCTTTTTTAGTGATAGAAACACCTGCCGTTTTTCCTTGTAAGCCTTGAATAGGGTCGGTCAATACGCCGCCATTTAATTCGTTTGCTTTAATGAGCGATACTGCTCCTGTACGGTCGGTCTTCTTTTGTGTTCCGTAACCAATAATCATCACTTCGCCCAAATCGGTCGATTCGATTTCTAATTGTACATTGACTATGTTTTGTGTTACCGTTACTTTTTTGGTTTTATAACTCATGTAAGAGATTTCTAGCACCATGCCAGCACCACTCGGAATAGTTAATTTATAGTTTCCATCAATATCCGTAATGGTGGAAATACTCGTATTATTAACTAACTCGACATAAGCACCTAACAGTGGTGTTCCGTCGCTAGCATCGGTAACCGCTCCTGTTACGTTGCGAGTTTGTGCTTGCATGTTTATTGTTCCAAATAGCAAGACCAAACTAAATGCTAACTTAAATAATAGTTGTCTCTTGATTTTCATCAGATTTTTTTAATTAAATTTTAATTGTTCGTGTTCCTTTTTTATTCCTTATTATGTTATGCATCGTTACAAACTCTATCCTACAAAAATTCATAACTGTTTTGTTTATTTTCTGAGGGTGAAATTATGTAAATTAATTATTCATTCATCAATAAAAACATAACTTTTATGGAAAAAAAAACCGCAAACGTTTGCGGTTTCGATTGCAATGGAAAAAAAATTCTATTTTTGCTTTTTTATTAATCGTAATTATTTTAATAACTCTTAAATTATGAAAAGAAATTTTATTTGGATTATTGGATTAATCCTTTCCTTTAGCTTATCTGGCTGTTATTTGGTACAAACCTCTGGTACGTATTATGGTGTGGACATTGGAACGGCAAAAAGAGTCGTGTTTTTATTAGACATTTCGGGAAGTATGGAAGGTAAAGCGGAAACCGACTTGGAAGGTAACGTGGTGGGTAAAGCAACATCCTACGTGGGCGATAAAGTGAGCAACAAGGTAGGTGGCTTGGCTGGTCGGGTAATTTCTAATCAAACCAATAACCAACTGACGAAACTCGGAAAAGCAAAAAAAGAATTGATTCCCTCCATTCGTGGATTAAAGGAGGATGCTTTTTTTACAATTATTATTTTTGAGAATAAAGTAAAAAAATGGCGAAAAGGCTTAGTGCAAGCCACATCTGCCAATAAAAACCTAGCTATTGCTTACTTGAACAAATTGCACTCAGGTGGAGCTACCAACATTTATGGATCGCTGGAGGAAGCGTTCGATTTGGCTGGCGAAGGTGCTACGGATGATAAAAAGCCTCTCGGTGTGGAAACTATTTTCTTGTTATCGGACGGTTCGCCTACGGTTGGTGCAATTAGAACGGGAGCAGGAATTATCGCAAAAGCTAAAGAATGGAATCCAAATAAGCGGGTGGTGATTCATACTATCGGACTGGGCGAGGATTGCGATAAGGTGTTTATGAAAAAACTGGCAGAAGACAATAGAGGGCAGTTTATCGACAAATAGGTCTTCTAGGTCTTCGACCTTTTTGATGTTGCTCACGCAAGAGTAAAAATGATTCTAGCTTCCTCAAAAGTCATCGGGTGAATATGCTGTTTAATACCAGTGTGCTAGCTGCTTTGCTGCAGTGAGCCATTTACCCGATGATTATTTATGGTATTTTTAATCATTAAATCTGGCAGGGTCTTCGACCTTTTTGATGTTGCTCACGCAAGAGTAAAAATGATTCTAGCTTCCTCAAAAGTCATCGGGTGAATATGCTGTTTATTTTATAATTATGGCAATTACTTTGCGTTTTTTATTTTTCTTTGATAATTCGTTTTTGTAATAATTTTGCATGAAATTAATTTTTGAATGTATCCTCGCAAAACAACTCTATCAAAACTCGTATCGCCCTTCCCGACTTTGCCGTTGCTCGTAGTTTTGTATCCATTTATAATTGTATCGTAAAACTTTGCTAAAGTTCTGTTTGTAAAACACGAATAACTTGATAATGTGTAGGTACTTATTTAATTAACTTTGGCAAAGTTGAAACCTATCATATTCTAGCCGCTGATCGAAGTTTTCAACTAAAAGACATTTTCCATCAAAAAAAGCAAAACATTTCAAAATATTAATTCTGATAATCAATTAATTACGT
>JAOZTL010000119.1 GCA_029942205.1 Bacteroidales bacterium
ATTTTATTGAAAAGTATAGATTTACCGAATTACGTGAGCAACATCAAATGGTCGAAGTCCTTATCTTTCATAGGTTTTATATTTAATATGTTCATACTTTTTTTGTATATCTTTCATCAACATATTTGCTTTCGACCTATTGCATGGAAAATTAATTGTTTTAATTTTATTGTTCATGTCTTTATATTTCACTTGCAGCTTTTCTTGCGCACGAATAGTTTTATGCTTAAATTCAATAACATCAGAGTAATTTATTTCCACATCATTTTTCCAAAAACTTAAAGGATATTTAATTAAAACATTATCAATGCAGATATGAAATTGTTTTATATAAAGAGAATAAAAAACATATAATATCAGCGAATAAATTATAAAAAATAACATGGCGAAATGTTCTAATGCTTTAGCTGCTGGAAGCAGAAGCGGTATTGTTAAAATTAAATGAAAAACATCAAGCTCGGCTTTACATAATATTTTATTTGACATAATATTGATTTTTTGAATAAATGTTACTTTAAAAATATTTTTTCTTTCTAAATCACACTTAGGCGATTTAGTCTTAATGGAATTGCAACTAACGAAAATGGCTATTCAGGCGGCAACTTGAAGGCTGCAACGCAAATGTGTGTATCCTGCATGAGCAGCAGTCTACATATTCCATTTAGCTTAATCAAAAATAAGCATTTATTTCTAAAAAAACGAAGGAACACAGTACAAAGCTTCAGTATCCGTCCGTCAGTTTCAAGTGGTCAGCTGGCTAAAGGGGAATTTCTCAATGCTTAATTGCTCTGCGGATGATTGAAACGCTTGTTTCGAGCTTAAAAATCGTTCTTTCGCACCAAAAAAAGCATCTTTCGTGCGACAAAATTCTAGTCGTCTTAGAATAATTCCTTCTTCCGAAGCTCCGAATTGGTCTTCCGAAGCTCCGAATTACTGTTCTGCACGACAAAATTCTATTTCCGAACCTCAAAATCCTTCTTCCAAGGGTCATAATTGTTGTTCCGAGCTTCAGGATTGTTGTTCCCGGCGACAGCGCTCTAGTCCTATCAGAAAAATTATAAATCCAACAGACTGAAAATGTCTACTTTTCAAGTGTATTTAATTGTAATACTTGTCTTTATTCCTGTGTGTTTCTGAAAGAATGTGTTAAATAAACTTGAAAATTAAATTTTCATAAATCATTGATTAAGAAAGCCTTTTCATTTGTGCGTGAGCAACTTAAGGAGATTGAAGACCTTAAGGACAAGTTGGCATAATAAATGCATAAGCAATAACTAGTATTTAACATTAAAAAGCTCGCAAGCCCTTAAAACATTATAATTATGCCAAGATACCTGTTTACTTTATTTTTCTTTCTAATCATTTTCAGCACCAATGCACAAGAGCAAGAAGCAAAACTACTACGTTTTCCTCATTTGCACAACAACACGCTGGTGTTTACCAGTGCAGGCGATTTGTACACGGTTTCGACAGAGGGAGGTATTGCTCGCAAACTGACCGACGATGTTGGTTATGAGATGTTTGCCAAATTCTCACCCGATGGCAAGCACATTGCTTTTACAGGACAATACGATGGCAACTCGGAAGTGTACATTATGACTATTGATGGCAATAACCTGACACGATTAACGTATTCCACCTCCGTCAATCGAGATGACGTGTCGGATAGGATGGGACCCAACAATATTGTGATTGGTTGGACACCCGACAGTAAGAAAATTATTTTCAGAGCCCGCAACAATGCATACAATCCATTCAAAGGGCAGCTTTTTACGATTGATCGTACAGGCGGTGTGCCTTATCCTATTCCAATATCGGATGGTGGCTTTTGTAGCTATTCGCCCGATGGTAAGCAATTGGCATTCAATTGGGTATTTCGTGAATTTCGTACATGGAAATACTACAAAGGCGGCATGGCAGACGATATTTGGCTGTATGATTTTGATAGCAAGAAAGCAAAGAAAATATTAAAGAATAATGCGCAAGATATTATTCCGATGTGGATAAAGAAAGATATTTTTTTCTTATCGGATAGGGATCACACCATGAATTTGTTTCGATATAATTTGAATGATAATAAAACGTATAAAGTTACAAATTACGATGATTTTGATATAAAATATCCATCGACAGACAATAAGCAGATTGTTTTTGAAAAAGGAGGAGATATTTATATTTCCAATAAAACGAATACCGAATTTAATAAAATAAATATTGCCATACATCCAGACATGTATTTGCCCAGTTTGCAGGAGAAAGATGCCTCAAAAAATATCCACTCGTTTGCAGTATCACCCAAAGGCAACCGAATGTTGTTTAATGCCCGAGGCGACGTTTTTGTTATAGACGTTGCGAGCGGATACACACAAAACCTGACAAATACATCGGGCGTACACGAGCGTAATGTGAAGTGGGCACCTGATGGTAAGCATATTGCATACCTTTCGGATTTGAATGGCGAATTTGAGATTTATATTCAAAAAGCCGAACCAGGAGCAAAACCACAGCAAGTAAGCTATGGAGCAGATACATATAAATACAATTTTAAGTGGTCTCCTGATGGAAAAAAAATAGCATGGAGCGATAAAAAATTACGCTTGAAATATGTCAATTTAGATTTCGGACAAATCCATACGGTAGATCAATCGGCGGTATGGGACTTTTCTGATTTTAGTTGGTCGCCCGACGGACGCTGGCTGGCATATTCCAAAATGGAAGAAACAACGCTGAACCGTATTTATATTTATGACACCGAGCAAGCAAAAATACATCCCGTAACCGAAGGAAAATATACAGCTTTAGCCCCTGAATTTAGTGAAGATGGTTTATATCTTATTTTCTCATCACAACGAACATTTAAGCCAGTATACAGCAAAACGGAATGGAATCATGCTTATTATGACATGTTTAGTTTGTTTCTGATTACTTTGGATAAAAAAACACCTTCGCCATTTTTGGATACAAAGCAAAAGCGGATGCATAAAGTAAACAAAGTAAATATTGATTTTGAAAATATTTACAAACGAGTCATACCAATACCCACCGAAGGAGGAATTTATACAAATATACAATCCAGAGGCAAACGAATTTATTACAATTTAAAAAAACAAGGTAAGAAAGGTGTTGTTTTAAAGTGTTTTGATCTTGTAGCCCAAAAAGAGATCGTTTTAGCTAATGTGGTTGGAAGTATTTCTAATGAAAAAAGTAAACTATTATACAAAGAAAAAAAGAAATACTTTTTGGCAGATATTCAAGCCGAATCGTTAATGAATAAGCAAGAAATAGACATCTCTAAAATGAAATTGCATGTAGATTTGGAGCAAGAGTGGCGACAGATATTTTATGAAAGCTGGCGACAAATGCGTGATTTCTTTTATGATCCCGATATGAATGGTGTCGATTGGGAATTGAAACGCAACAAATATGCAAGCCTGCTACCTTACGTACATCACAAAGCAGATTTGAATTACATCATAGGCGAAATGATAGCCGAGCTGAGCACGAGTCATGCATACATTGCGGGCGGCGATTTGCCTGTACTGAAAAAAACAAAATTAGGCTATTTGGGAGCTAGCTATATTCGTGAAAAAAGTGGTTACTATCGAATCGAGAAAATACTAGACGGCGCAAGCTGGAATACCAAATTTAGATCGCCATTGCAAGAAATAGGACTTCACGTAGAAGAAGGAAATTATATTATTGCAGTCAATGGAGTCGATTGTCGTGAGTTTACCAATATTTATAGTGCTTTTCAGAATACAGCAGGAAAAACCGTAGAGCTAACCATCAACACCAAGCCAAAGAAAAAAGGGAGTAGAACTATTTGGGTGAAAACGATTGTAAATGAAGCTGCACTTTATTATTATAGTCGAATACAAGAAAATGCTCGCTTTGTAGACGAATTTACGAACGGAACGGTAGGCTATATTCATATTCCTGACATGGGAGTGAATGGACTGAATCTGTTCGTGCAATCCTTTTATCCACAATTAGCCAAGAAAGGGTTGATTATTGATGTTCGGAATAATGCAGGCGGCAATGTATCGTCGCAAATCATTGAGCGATTGACGCGCCGAGGCTCGTACTACAATTTACCACGCAATGTGAAAGAACCACGAACCACACCACGCCAAGTGCATAATGGACCTAAAGTACTTGTAACGAATGGCTACACGATGTCCGATGGCGATTTATTCAGTTTTCAGTTTCGTTTCAATGGAATAGGTTCTATCATTGGAACACGTACATGGGGAGGCGTTATAGGAATTCGTGCATCCCTGCCGTTTGTGGATGGTACAAATATGCGAAAACCAGAGTACGGGAAATATTCCATTAAAGGCGATAAATGGATTATCGAAGGGCATGGTGTAGAGCCGTACATTTATGTGGAAAATAATCCAGCAGACGAATTTCAGGGAATCGACAACCAACTACTGAAAGCAACAAAAATAATCTACGATTTTGTATTAATCAATCCTGGCGTAATGACAATGCCATCTTATCCCACTCAAAATGAATAATCTACGGATACTTCGTTTGTATAAAAAGGATAAATGTATCCAATAAGCTCGTTTTGGGAGTTGTGTGGAAAATACTTACTTTTGGGCACTCTAAGGTCGCAGACCTTGAGCAATCGACCTAAAAAAGGACGAAAACCTAGAAACGCATTTTAACGACATCTAAAATAAAATATTATGCAACGAATCATTAGTGGAATTCAGCAAGTAGGAATAGGAATACCGAATGTGTATGAAGCCTGGGCGTGGTATCGCAAGCATTTTGGAATGGACATTCCCATGTTCGACGATGCAGGCATTGCAGACTTAATGCTGCCTTATACCGATAATAAACCACATAAACGACATGCCATTTTGGCTCTAAACATACAAGGCGGTGGCGGTTTTGAAATATGGCAGTATGTTAGTCGTACGCCAGAAGCAGCTGATTTTGAGATACAATTGGGCGATTATGGTATTTTTATTGCTAAAATAAAATCAAGAAATGTAGTGGCAAGCTATATCGATCTCAAAAATAAAAAAGTAGAATTAGTAGGGACTTTATCAAAAGATCCACGTGGGAAAGATCATTTTTATGTCAAAGATCCTTATGGTAATTTATTTGAAGTAGTAGAAGGCGAAGATTGGTTTAAGCCCACCGAGCAGCTTACAGGCGGACCTGCTGGAGCAGTTATTGGCGTTTCTGACATCGAGAAATCAATAAAATTCTATTCTGAAATTTTGGGTTATGACACGGTTATTTATGACAAAACGTCCATTTTTGACGATTTTGCCAGTATTGCAGGTGGACGACAAAAAGTGCGACGAGTATTGCTCAAACACAGCAAAAATCGTGAAGGAGCATTTAGTCAGCTTCTTGGAGCTTCAGAAATAGAACTCGTACAGAGCCTTGATAGAGATGCACGCAAGATTTATGAAAACCGTATGTGGGGCGATTTAGGCTTTATTCATTTGTGTTATGACGTGTCGGGCATGCAAGCTTTTAAAGAGCACTGCGCAGCCAAAGGCTACCCTTTCACCGTAGACAGCAGCAATAGCTTCGATATGGGAGAAGCCGCAGGGCATTTTGTTTATACCGAAGATCCTGACGGAACGCTCATCGAAATGGTAGAAACACACCGTATTCCGATAATGAAAAAAATTGGCTGGCACTTAAATCTAAAGAAAAGAAACCCAAAGAAACCACTCCCTAAATGGATGCTGAAAACATTGGCTTTCAATCGAGTGAAGGAAGATTAAGTAGATCCTCGACCTTTTCGATGCTGCATGCGCAATTCTATAAACTGAAACCAATAAGTGAAATACAGAATTTCGTAAGCAGCATTTCAGTATATACTGAATTGCTGTTATAGCTTATTTAATTTGCATTACTAAATAGCATTTTGTATTTGATTCATTTCTGTTATTATTTCATTGCGCATGGTGAATAATTCTTCTACTTGTGTTGTTTTGCGTTTGTGAGTCAATCGCCACTGCGATAGCATTTTTATTACGGATAAATAATAATCGTGTGCAAAAAGCCCCAAAGCAGGCAAACTTGCCACATACACCCATTTCACCCACCATAAATCCACAACATAAGCAAGCACAATAAAATAAATTAAGTAGCTTATCGGATATAAAAAGAAATGCATTGCAAACATTACAGAGCTGGTAAATTGCCTATCTTTTAGTCTCGAAGTTACTAATTTGTGTGAAGAAAAAACCAGAATATGATTCAAATAACCAAATAAAAATACGGGAAATAATAAAAACAAAAGTAAACTTTTGGGAATCAAATCAGCTTTAGCTTTGTCTTGTTCGAGCACCCAATCACGCAAATTTATCTTTCGGAGGCTGTCTGTATATTTTTTTACTTTTTCCGAAAATGGTTCAAAAAATGATTCTTCTTGTTTATCCAATGATGCGATTGTTTGCTGGTCTGCCACAAATTTGGATGTTTGCGAAACGGGCAAATTCAACCGCTTCATCATCGGACGATCGTAGATTTCACGAACACTTTCGTACATATCCATCCATTGGCTATTTTGGATGTGAATAATTAATTTTTTAATTTCTTCAGCCATTCTGTCTCGAAGAGCAATGAAGCCTTTTTGTTGATTTTCTTGATAAATAGACGTATAATCAGAAGCAGCAATAGGTTTTCCTAAATTCACTTGTACGGTACTTCTAAAAATCCAGTAATTGGAATAATAAAGCCCAATAGGAATTATTTGCGTATCCAACTCAAAATTCTCATGCTCTTCGGCTTGAAAAACAATTCGTTGCACACCTTTTTTTAATGGTAATAGTTTACGAGCATTTGTATGCGTTGTTTCAGGGAATAATGCCAATATTTTTTTGTTTCGCAATACACGTATAGAAGTTTCAAAAATTTGCTCGTTAAGTTTCAGCTTTTCTTTTCCATCACGAATACGATAAACAGGTAATACTTTGGACGTTAGCATAAAACTTGCTGTGAATTTTGTCTTAAACACGTCTGCCCGAGCTAAGAATATAGGTTGCCATTTTCGAGCATAAATCACTAATAAAGGATCCATCAATGCATTTTGATGATTGGGAGCTAAAATTAGTGGTTTATTTTCAGGAATATTTTCGTGCCCAGTGATTACTATTTTTTTATAGAATACGCTGTGAAAAATCCAAACGATTCCTCTCATTAAATAATACATAAATGAAGGATACTCTATATTTTTTAAATTCATAAGATATTGTTTTTTTCATTGAATCTTAAATGTTTGCAGAATTGCGTAAGCCACATCAAAAAGGTCAAAGACCTTAATTTAATTTTCGTTTAGACCAATAATACCCAAATCCAATTCCTGTAACCATGTGCCAAATACCCCATGCAGCAGCAATAAAAGCCATACCTCCAAGCTCAAATTCTGCGGGAAATATTTTTGGATTAAAGATCAATACCAAAGCTAGTCCTGAGTTTTGAATGCCTGTTTCTATGGTAATACTCCGCCGATCGGGGCGAGGGAGCTTAAAGAAAGTTGCCATTGAAAAACCAATAGCTAAGGCAATTAAATTATGTAATATGACTATGATAATAATTAGGTGTATGTAATTCAAAAAATGATCGAAATTGGCAGAAAATGCAAGAATTACAAATATCATAAAAGCAACGATCGAAAATATTTTGAATGGTTTTTTTATTCGTGCGGTCAATTTTGGGTATTGTTGCGAAAATAAAATTCCGAGTATCAAGGGAATACCTAATAACAAGAAAATGGTTTGGAATACTTGTAGCAGAGGAATATCAATTGGGCGTACTAAAGGAGAATTGGCAAGATAAAGCCCGCCCCAAAAAGCAAAATTTAGTGGAGTCATAAATACCGACGATGCGGTGGCAAATGCAGTCAAACTAACCGAAAGAGCCACATTAGCCTTCGATAAGGCGGATATAAAATTAGAAATATTACCTCCAGGGCATGCGGCAACCAAAATCATTCCTAAGCCCACGGCTGGCGAAGGATTTATAGCCAGAATAAGCAAAAAAGTAGCTCCAGGGAGTAGCAAAAATTGGGATATGATGCCTATAATCACGGCTTTGGGATTGTAGGCAATTTCTTTGAATTGACTAAACTTTATGTCTAATGCTACGCCAAACATAATGAAGGCCAGCGTTATATTCATTATTAAAAGACCATCGGGACTAAAATTAAGTGTTACTTTATCTAATACTTCTAATGAATCGAACATAGTAATTAGTTTTCGTGAATAAGCACGTTGTGCTATTTTATTTTAAGAAAAAAATTTAGAAAAAGATACTAAATTATGGTAATAATTAGGATTCTAAAAATGATTTATTTTTTGTTTTATTGATGCACAAAATTCTTGCATAGC
>JAOZTL010000120.1 GCA_029942205.1 Bacteroidales bacterium
ATTCTTATCTGACAGATGTAAAACAAATATATACCAATATTCATGACCTGAAAGACATTGATAGCCAGTATGATTACTTGAGCGGAGAACAAAAAGAAATCATCAGTACGTATTGGCGCAATTTTTCGCCCGAAAAACAAAGTAAAGAAAAAGAACATTTTTTACGTTTATGGAAGCTATTACCTGATTTGTATTTTAAGTTCACCGATTTTCTTCTCTCCAAAAAAATAGCTTACAGCGGCTTGCAATACAGAGAATTAGCTCGCTTAGTGGAAACAAATACATTACCTAGCGATCGGCATAAGAAAATTATCTTTATCGGATTCAATGCTTTAAATAAATCACAAAAGAAATTATTTGAATTATTAAAAAACACAGGAAAAGCAGATTTTTATTGGAATACAGATACGTATTATCAAAATGATATGAAGCAAGAAGCTGGTGATTTTTTGCGCTATAATCTGAGTGCTTTTTCGGATAAAGATTGCTTTATTCCTTCTAATTTTGCTCAAAAACGAAAAATTAGATTGATTGGTATGCCGCTAGAAGTAGGGCAGGCAAAGGCTATTCCTACTATTTTGGAAAATATGGGAATTGATCTGGAAAATGAAGAAGATTTGCAGAAAACTGCGATTGTATTGGCCAATGAGCATTTATTATTTCCAGTATTGCACTCTTTGCCTAGCGAAATTTCCAAAATTAATGTTACGATGGGCTATCCGCTCAAAGATACGGCACTTTATAGTTTGATAGAATTGTACTTAAATTTACAAATTTCCGAATCAAAATACGGTTATTATCATCAACATGTGCTGTCGATACTGCGCCATCCGTATTTGCAGCAAGCCGAAGCCGATAATTGCAAAATGCTTATCGAATGGATAGAAAAAGCAAATTTGGTGCATGTTGGTTTTGATGCTTTATTGTCATATAAATCAGAATTAATTCAATTTATTTTTACTCCAGTACGTGAAGACGGGCAGCTGTTATTGTCTAATATTCTGAATTATTTATTTGTTTTATTTACGCAAAATCAGGTAGAAGAGAAAAGCGAAAGCCAACGGCTCGAAGATGAGTACATTTATCAAGTGTATATACAAATCAAACGCTTACATGAAGTACTGGAATCGAAAGCAGAAAATTTTAATAATCAGATGATTATACGCTTATTATATCAAATGTTGAATAGTGTGCGTATTCCGTTTTCGGGCGAAATGATTGATGGTATTCAGGTGATGGGCGTGATGGAAACACGAAATTTGGACTTTGAGAATGTCATTGTTTTGGGGCTAAACGAAGGGATATTTCCTAATTTGAGCCGTGCTCCTTCATTTATTTCCGAGAGTCTTCGTCATGCTTTCGATTTGCCTGTGATTAAACAACAAGATGCTATTTTTTCGTATTTTTTTTACAGTTTATTGAGTCGAGCATCCAAAATAACGCTTGCTTACAACAATATTACGGGCTATGAGGGTGCTGGCGAGCAAAGTCGTTTTATCAAACAATTGCTATACGAATCGCCACACGAAATCGAAGATTTACAATTCCAGCAGGATTTGTTACCTGTCGAAAAAAGCACAATAGAGGTGGAGAAAAGTCTGAAAGTGCTTGCTGCTCTCGACGAATTCAAAATTAAAGACGGAAAATCAGCCCGATCGCTCTATGCATCAGGCATTACGAGTTACATGGAGTGCTCACTGCGTTTTTATTTTCAGTACATCGCCAAATTGAGAAAGCCCGATGGCGTGGAAGAGGAAATTAGCCCTGCCGTGTTTGGTTCTATTCTGCACAAAACGCTCGAAATAATCTACGATATGCATATCCAAGAAAATGATAATCAGACGATTAGCCCGAATGATTTTGATAGTTTGCATACTCGCTTAGATGCTGCTCTCGACGATGCTTTCAAAGACAGTAAAGGCATTCATGTCTCGCAAAAGTACCATTATCGAAACAACGAGATTGTGATAAGAGAAGTACTTAAAAAGCATGCGAAAACAATTTTGCGTTATGATAAAAAGATCGCTCCTTTTGATATTGTTCAGCTCGAAGGACGTACGAATTTTGATATTTCGCTTCAAGTTGATGATTTTGAAGTTGGGCTGTCTGGTGTAATTGATAGAATTGACAAAATAGACGGTATTTATCGAATTCTTGATTATAAGACAGGAAAAGTAAATAAAGCATTCAAAAGTGTTGCTGCTATTTTTGATCCTGAGAATAAAAAAACAGAGAAAACAATCATTCAAAGTTTGTTGTATGCGCTATTATTTGTGAAACAAGAGCGCTTTAGCGGCAAACTTTGCTATCCTGGTATTTATAATGTGCAGGAAATGAAACAAAAAACATTTCAGCCTAAATTAACCTTAAAAGGAGGTAAGTCTGGTTTGCTAATCGATCATGAAGAGATTAATAATTTATTGACGGATTATGAGGTGGCATTAGCTGAAACAATTTCGGATATTTTTAATCCTGATATTTCCTTTTCGCAAGCAGAAGATGTTGCAAAATGTAAATATTGTAATTTTAAAGAGTTATGTAATCGCTAGCTCTTCGAATTTTTTGATGTGGCTAACGCAAGACTCAAAATACATACTTTATCCAGTCTGGCAGGTTTTTTAGACCAGACTCATAAATGAGTCCAGTATAAAAAGCTTTTCGAAAAGCAAGCTTTTTATACTGGACTCAACTTTAATTTCAGTAAATTATAAAGCCAGACTTTGTCTGTTTTATTATTTTTGGTCTTTTTATTTTGCAAAAATATCCATAAAATCATCGTCAATATCCATATCAACAACGCCGTTTTCATTTAGAATATCAAAATATTGTTTCACTTTGAAAGCTAACTTTTCACCTTCAACGTATTCAAAATTAACACGGTCAAGAAATAGCTCCACTCTATCCGTTGGCTGGCGCATCATGTCAAAAGAAAGTTCTGCCGATGCTTTTTTATTGTTATTAACCCACTCAATGGCTAATTTTAATTCTTCCAAAAATACTTTAGTTTGCTCTGGGTATTTTCGTGCAAATTCGCCTTTTAAAACCAAACCTGCATTCGGGAAACTACCAAAGCCGTCGTTAATCTCGTTCCAAATTTTATTAAACGGAAGCTCCGAAATCTCTTGATTTCTGTCTTGCATTATTTTAATAGCATAACTGGCTTCTGGCTCACGCAAAATTACGGTATCGGCTTTTCCAGTTACAAAATCTCGGTAAATTTCTTCGGGTCTGCCAAAAGGTTTTCCATATTTAAAGGTGAAATCATCAGGATTTAAGCCGCTTGCTTTAATCAAATATTTTGTGATTTTTGCTGGTGGTGCTTCCTCAAATAATGGCGTATAAATCTCTTTGCCTTTAATATCTTCAAAACTCTCCACTTTTGAACGGCTCAATAACACAAAGTTATCCCAAACAAAAAGTGCAGGAATTTTAATATCGCTATGACGCAATTTTGCCGAAGTAATTAATGCCGAAAAGCTAATATCTGCTTTTCCGTTGGTAATCCATGCCAAATGTTTTTCGGTCTCTTCCCAAACTTTTAGCTCTTTTATATTGATGTGCTTTCTAATCTTATCGGATTGTAATAGCCTCATAATCACTGGATAAGCAACGGGCGTTGCCGATTGAATAACCGCATCAATTTTTTCAGTAGAAACTTCGCTTTCTTCAAGTTCAACGACCTTTTTATGGAAATAAATCCAAAATTCATCAGCTGCTTTTTGCTCTGTAAGATGCTCAAAACTCATTTCTGAGAGCATATTAATCATTGGGTGCGGCTCAAAACGCTGAACTAGTACAAAACCAAAATCATCTTCAATAGCATAGGCTTTTTTCAGAATAATATCAAAAGGATCAGTCGTCATTGCTCTTACGTCAAGCACTTCAAATTCGTCTTTTCGCTCTTTCCATGGAAGTATTTTCTCTTCTTCTTTGGCGTTAAAAATCGAAATTCTGTATTCTCTGTGTTTCTCAATATTATAATGAAAATCCAGTCCAGAGGCTACTTTTAACAATTCATTAGGCTTCTCAACCGAAATAATTACAATATTTTCTTGTGGCAATAAGCTCGAAACTTTTTCGATTAATTCGCTTAACGTATTGTTGTTATAAATATATCGTTCAGGACTTTCTTCCCAAGTAATTTCTATGCTATTATCTTTAATTTCTATACCTGTTTTCTTGACACATTCTGGCATATTTTTCAACAATTTGCTTTCCGTTCCCAAATGCCTATTTATTGTATGCAGTATTTCACAAACAGATAATCCAGTAACTTTTGCAGCATCGTTAAAGTTTGCAAATCGAGCAAGTGTATTGTACAAAGCAGGATTTTGCATTCGCTTAAACATTGGTGACAAATTAGTTAGCAGCTGTTTTAGTTCGGGGAATTTATCTAAAGTTTCCTTAATATTTGAACTGGCTATTACAGCGTCAGGCAAGTCTTCTTTTTGTGTTTCCAGAATAGAAATTGCTTCAACAGGACAAATATCCATTGCTTCCTGACTTTGAGTTTCTTCGTCTTTATTTTTTGGTTGCACTTTTAAATAGGCAATATTATTGTCATTTATTTCATAATTAGCACCTGCAACTTCAACGCAGGCTCTACAACCAATACATTCTTCTGATACTTTATATTTTTTCATGTGTTTATAATTTATTGAAACTTAATCATTTCCTTCTTTGGAGTGATTTATCTCTTTTTTGAGATTTATTAGACAAAAGATTTTAGCAGAAAGTAGAAAGAAAATTTGCATATTTTAGGCATAAAAGCATTGTTATTAATAAAAAACTTGTTCTACTTAGGAACATAAAATTAAATAAGCTATAACTGTTATATGTTATTTATATTGAAATGCTATCATAATTATGAATTTAAAACGTTTCTTTTCTGTCTGTTTTTACTCATAAAATTATTCCATAACACAGGCTATGCAAGAATTTTATGAATAAAAACAAACAAAAAATAATTCATTTTCTAAATTACAATTTAACAGCAATTCAGTATACATTGATAATTTGTCAAAAAACGTCCAAAAATAAATATCAAAACAGACAAAGTCTGAAATTATATTTTTAATAAATAGCACAAAGTGTTTGTCTCAATATTACAAAAAAAACAGGTAACCAGAGTTGCCTGTTTCTTTTAGTCATTTGAATAACACGGAAAGTGCTTATTTCAAACCTTTTCTTTCCAATAATGGCTCAATGCTAGGATCTTGACCACGGAAAGCACGATAAAGCTCCATCGGGTCTTTTGTTCTTCCTTGTGCAAGTACATTGTCTCTAAAAGCAGCTGCTTTTTCTTTATTGTAAATATCACCCGACTCTTTGAAAGCAGCATAAGCATCAGCATCCAATACTTCAGCCCAAACATAAGCGTAGTATCCAGCAGAATATCCACCTGCAAAAATGTGGTTGAAATACGTACTTCTGTATCTAACAACAATTTCAGAAATTAAACCTAAATCACCTAAAGTTTTGGTTTCAAACTCAGCAACATTAAGCCCTTCAGCGTCTTTAAGCGCATGGTAGCTAAGGTCTAAGAATGAAGCAGCAAGGTATTCGATGGTTGTAAATCCTTGATTGAAGTGTCCGCTATTTTTAATTTTCTCGATCAATTCGTCAGGAATTACTTCATCAGTTTCGTAGTGTTTAGCATATTCTTTCATTACTTCAGGATCGCCTGCCCAGTTCTCCATGATTTGAGAAGGAAGCTCAACAAAATCTCTTGCTACCGAAGTACCCGAAAGGCTGTTGTAGTTACATTGCGAAAGCAAACCGTGTAATGCATGCCCAAATTCGTGGAAAAGAGTTGTTGTTTCATCAAAGCTCAACAAGGCAGGTTTGCCACCCGTTGGACGAGAAAAATTCATTACCATCGAAATCACAGGAGTTATGCCAGCCGATTGTTTGCGGTAGCTAGTCATCCAAGCACCACCACGTTTGCTCGCACGTGGATGAAAATCTTGGTATAATAAACCAATATGCGTTCCATCAGCTTCTTTTACTTCGTACACTACGGCTTCTTCGTGATAAACAGGAATGTCTGTACGTTCTTCAAAAGTGATTCCGTATAATTTGGTAGCCACAGCAAAAGCACCGTTGCGTACATTATTTAATTCAAAATAAGGGCGAAGTGTTTCGTCATCAAGATCATATTTTTCTTTACGTAATTTTTCCGAATAGTACCACCAGTCCCAAGCAGCCAACTCAAATTTTCCACCTTCTTTGTCTATCATTTTCTGCAATTCTTTGGCTTCGGCTTTAGCCATAGGCAATGCAGCGTTCCATAATTTATTTAATAAATCAAGAGCTCCAGCAGGATTCTTTGCCATGTTTTCTGCCAAAATATAATCGGCATGCGTTTCAAAGCCTAACAAGTTAGAGCGTTTGATACGTAATTGAACCAATTTAGCAACAATCTCGTTGTTGTCCAATTCGTTTTTGTTATCGCCTTTGTTGGTGTATGCATTGAATATTTTCTCACGTAATTCTCTTTTTTCGGAGTAAGTAAGGAAAGGAATCATGCTAGGCTTTTGGATAGAAAATAACCATTTTCCTTCGTATCCGTTAGCATTAGCAGCGTCGGCAGCAGCAGAAACAACTGCTTCTGGCAATCCCGCCAAATCTTCTTCTGTTTCCAGAAGCATCTCAAAGCCATTGGTTTCTTTCAATACATTTTCGCCAAACTGAAGCGAAAGTGTAGACAATTCGGTGTTGATCTCACGTAATTTTGCTTGATCTTCGTCGTTTAAGTTTGCACCATTGCGCACAAATCCTTTATACGTTTCTTCTAGTAATACGGCTTTTTCACCTTCTAGCGCAAGCTCGTCTTTTTTGTCGTACACGGCTTTTACTTTGGCAAATAAATCGGCATTAAGAGCAATGTCATCACCATGGCTGGATAATAATGGCGAAACCTCTTGAGCAATTTTCTGCATCTTGTCGTTGGTTGTTGCCGACAATAAGTTGAAGAAAATATTACTTACTTGGTTCAATAATTTTCCACTTTTCTCCATTGCTTCGATGGTATTTTCAAAAGTAGCTTCTTCAGGATTGGCGACAATAGCCTCAATTTCTTTTTTGTGTTGAGCAATGCCTTCGTTGAAAGCAGGTAAATAGTGCGCTTCCTTGATTTTATCAAAAGGTGGCACTTGAAACGGTGTATCAAATTCCATAATTAAAGGATTGTTTGCTAATGTTGCATCAGTTTTTTTTTCTTCGGTGTTGTTGCAAGCCGAAAGAAATAAACTAAATACTGCAATTGCGAGTAGTATTCTTTTCATTTTTTCATTTTTTTTGTTGATACTAGAAAATTTAGTACCGACGATTCATTTTTAATTGATTGTTTAAAACGTGCGCAAAATACAAATTCTTTTTTTTCCATAAGAATTTTTATGCTTTTTTATGATTAATTGAGACGAAAGCATTAATTTAGCCACCTAACAATTTTTACTTCTTATTTTAGTTAAAAGGAATGGTTAGCCATGTAGAATTGTAAAAAATAAAAGCACGAAAAATACGAATTATTACAGGTTTCGTTTGTGTTATTATTTTTTAGTAATTCCAATAGTTCGTTAAGTTTTTCTGTAATTGCCTAATAGCCAGATTGATAAATAATAAATGGTTATTTGTATATTAGCACTCGCAAGCTACTGTATATCAGTAAAATAATTATCAATTATTCATTGTCAATTATAAATTTAACGAAGTGTTGTACTTAACGAAGTTAGTTTTAATTGATTATTAGTAATTTATTTCTTTAAGATTTATTAGACAAAAGATTTTAGTAGAAAGAAAAGCAACATCAAATAGGTTGAAGACCTTTAAAAAAAATATTTTGAAAGCAAGAACATTTTTATTTTTTTTCCTATTAAGCATACTGATAAGCGGTTGCAGTGTAAAGAAAAACACCACCGTATCCAGAGCTTATCACAATCTTACGGCACGTTACAATGTTTATTTTAATGGAAATGAGCAGTTTAAAAGCGGACAAATAAAATTGAAGCAGGAATTTCCTGACAATTACGTGTTGGTGCTTCCTGTGTATTTGTACGGCAACAAAGCATTTTCGAGCAGCATCACGCCCTACATGGACGAAGCGATAAAAAAAAGTGCTAAATTAATCAAGAACCATTCGATAACGGCAAAACCCAAGATAAAAGATAAAAATAGAAAACAAACCAAAGCCCAAATTGATAAACAACGGCAATTTTACAACAAACCCGAATATTGCAATTGGGTAGACGATGCGTACTTATTGATGGGAAAAGCGCACTTTTATAAGTACGAGTTTGAAACCGCCAAAAGCTCGTTTCGTTACGTAATGAATCGGTTTAAGAAAGAAGAAATTCG
>JAOZTL010000121.1 GCA_029942205.1 Bacteroidales bacterium
AAGCCTGACATCCAACAAGTTCTGCTACCTGACTTCGTGCTTTTTCTACTGCCAGTTTCGTGCTTGTTCCGTAAGTATGCATGCTCGATGGATTTCCAAAATATTGATCCAAATACGGACGCATCGCTTCTATTACTTCTGCATCAATAGGTGTTGTTGCATTATAATCTAAATATATCATGATTTTTTTATATGTAAGTAAGGTTTTCTAGCTATTTAATATTGCTTACGCAATTCTGTAAATCTATATTATTACTACTTTACGAAGTTAATTTTACTAATTATTAGCGACTTATCTCTTTTTTGAGACTTATTAAACAAAAGATTCTAGTAGAAAGTTAGAAAGAAAATCGGCACATTTCAGGCAGAAAAGCATTGTTATTAACAAAAAACTCTTTCTACTTTTGATTTTTACTCTTATCATAAAATAATAACTAAACTGATTAACAGAGATTTATAACTTCGTAAAGTAGAATTATTCAATGAAATAAAAATTTTTAAATGTCCAATTAATTTTTTTAACAAAAAAGTAACAAACCTTAACTATAAACCGTTTAATAATAAAACCTTAAATTAAAGTTTCCTAGCTCTCTCCATTGAAACAATTGATTATCAATCCATTCACACACATTAAAGAGACCGATAAACGTTAAAAAAAATAAAAAAAGTCCCCTCTTGCTATTGAAAGCGAAATTAAGAATAAATAAATGAAAAAAAACTAATAATTTTCATATTTTTGTTCCTTGATTTTAATCTTGATAGCATTCAATTAATTTATGTTCCTTAGTAGCAGACAATCATTTTCAATAAAAATAATTTTAATAAAAAAAAGAAAAGATGAATTTAAGAAAAATCTCTATTTTTATACTGCTATTTGCAGTCAGCAGTTCTTCATTTGCACAAACAAAAGCAAGCTACGTGGTTGTAGAAAAAATGCCAACATTTGCAGGTGGCGATCAAGCGTTTACCAAATATATTCATGATAATATTCAATATCCAGCAGATGCAAAAAAAGAAAAAATTTCGGGAATAGTGTACGTCAAATTTCTGATAACAAGTCAGGGGAAAGTTACAAACGCACGAATACTTCGTAAACGGCACTCGTCACTTGATGCAGAAGCTTTGCGTATAATAAATTCATCGCCAGCATGGACTCCAGGAATGCAAAGTGGCAAAAAAGTAGCAGTATGGTATACCGTACCTGTAAAATTCACGCTATAAGGAACAGAGTCTTCGATCTTTTTGATGCTCACATAATCACACAAGTCTCTATAATTCAAGCAATTATGCAATTAAAGATATGCAAACTTAAATAATTTTATACAAAACAATTTCAGAACACGTTTAAACAAAGAAAAATATTCTGCGTAAGAACATGTTCTGTTTCAATCAAAAATAAATAAACTTATGCGCTAAGCAGTTTTTCACCGTTTATTTTTTGATCTTTTCCATTTCGTCCATTCAGTTCTTGTATTTCATATTCGTGATCCAACTCTTCGTATATCGAGTTTTTACTGATAAATTCAGGAACTATTTTTTTCATATAACGTACTATCGCAAAATCATTTTCTTTTGATTTCAAAATATCTTTAAAATTAGTCATTGCCTCTATCACATCATTTAGCTGATATTCTCTCACTTTGGCAACCATTATTTTGGAATGATGCGTTGGAATTGTATTTTCTTTTGAGTTAAGCAACTCTTCATAAAGCTTTTCGCCAGGGCGCAAACCCGTGTAATTCAATTGAATGTCTTTTCCTAATTCTAAACCTGAAAGACGAATCATTTTTTTTGCCAAATCAACAATTTTCACTGAACTGCCCATGTCAAAAATAAAAATCTCGCCACCTTCTCCTTGTGCGCCTGCCTCCAATACGAGCTGGCACGCTTCGGGAATTGTCATAAAATATCGAGTAATATCGGGATGTGTAACCGTTACAGGGCCTCCTTTTTCTATTTGATTTCGAAAACGAGGGATAACAGAGCCATTAGACCCCAAAACATTACCAAAACGAGTTGTTATAAATTTAGTTTTCGTGTGCCGATTGAGCGATTGTGTGTATATTTCAGCAATTCGTTTGGATGCCCCCATGACATTGGTCGGGTTTACTGCTTTATCGGTAGAAACCATCACAAATTTATTTGTCCCATATTTCACTGCCAAATCAGCAACATTTTTTGTTCCTAGTACATTGGTAGCAATTGCTTCTTTCGGGTTATTCTCCATCATCGGAACGTGCTTGTATGCCGCAGCATGATAGATTATGGATGGTTTATATTGATTAAAGATTTCTTCTAAGCGTTTTTTATTGGTTACGTCGGCAATCAGTACTTGGTAGTTCTGAAAACTAAATTTCTCGCTTAATTCCAGCTCTAAATCGTACAATGGTGATTCGGCTTGATCCAAAATCAAAATTTTATGCGGCTTGAATCGAGTCAATTGCTTGACAATTTCTGAACCAATAGATCCTGCTGCACCTGTAACCAAAACAATCTTATTGATGGTGTCTTTTTTTATTTGTTTATCATCCAACGAAATAGGCTTTCGCTCCAATAAATCTTCGATTTTCACTTTCCTTATTTGTTTAAAACTCAACTCTCCATTTATCCATTCTTTAACATCGGGTAATGTTTGGACTTTGACTTTACTGTTTAAGCAAATTTCAATAATCTCATTTTTCAAGATAGGCTTCAATTCTTTTTCTGCAATTATCAAAACAGAAATATTTAACTTATGAATAAGCTCTTCTAATTTACTGGCTTTATAAATATTTATTCCATCAAGTTTTTTTCCTGCCAAATCTTTATTTTGATCGATAAACGCAACCACATTTAATCCAGTTTTACCTTCTTGACTAAGTGTTCTTTTGGCTGTTACAGCATGACCGCCAGAGCCGTAAATGATCACATTTTCTTGTTCAATATGATCATTCAAATACTCCAGATATACTGCTTTTACAATGAAGCGAGAGGCTGTCATTATAAAAACACTTGTGAAAAATTCGATTACAATCACTGACAATGGGACAAAAAATGAGTGTATAAAATAATAGCCAATAAAATTGGCTACAACAATAGAAACACTTCCTAGTGATAACACGGTAAAAATCCGTGCAGCATCCTTTGTACTCGTATGGCGAATAATTCCAGCATACGTTCTGCTTAAAATAAAAGATATTAACCTAACCAATAAAAAGATAGGGATAACGTAATATAAAGATCTTAAATTACTACTATCCAAATAATTTGAAGGAAGATTGAAATTAAACCGTAAAAAAAATGCCGTTACAATGGAGACAAGACTTATTGTTATATCAATAAATAAAATAATCCATCGAGGCATATGTCGTTTGAAAAAAATAATATTAACCATCAACTATAAAATTTGGGGCAAAGTTAATAATTCTCATTTACATTTTAGTTCATAACAAAGAAAAAAAACATATAAGTATTCATAGGCTGAAAAAACACAAATTATCTTAGAATAAACACTTATAGTCTAGTATGACTAATTCTATTAAGCTCATAATACAAAAAAACTATATTTTAATCTCACAAATATCAGATAATAAGTATCGCATATTTGTGATTTTATATTTTTTTAATCATTAAAATTTACAAAATTGCGTAAACTAACATCAAATTAGGTCAAAGACCTTACTTCCATATTTTGAGAAAAAAAAGAACCCGTATATAAAAAATATAACGTAAAAAAAGCAATATAGATATAAAATTTCTTAAAAATACACAAAAAATCTTAAATTCACAAATTGTGCTTACAATCATTAAATCGAACAACAGCTGATTAAGCTATTGTTCCAATAAAAAAATAAAACTAGATATTTCAATATCAATCTCTTATTTGTATGCCAAACAATCTACTTATAAATAATTTCGATCAAATGACTATGGTTATTTCACAAAAAAAGCTAATTTTGTCTATTATTTATGCTCTAAGTCTAAACCGTATGAATCGATTATCCTTCAGTATCTTTATTTTTCTCTTTACTACAACGTTGTTTTCGCAAGATAGCGTTCGTGTTTACAATCAAATGACCGATTTCCCAATCGAAGGAGTTAGTGTTTTTTCTCAGAAACAAGAATCAGCTCAATGGACGGATAGAGATGGTTTTTGTTCGATAAACGAATATTCAGATAAAGATACCATTTTTTTTCAACACATCGTTTTCAAAACAATAGGTTATACCAGATCTCAATTGAAAAAAATGAATTATAAGGTTTACCTGATTCCTAGTACGGTGTTGATGGAAGAATTAACGATTACCGCCTCCAATATACGAGAGAATGCACACGATTTGCCTTATAAATATGATATTATCGAATTAGATAAAATAGAGACAAGTGCAGTACAAAATTCAGCAGATTTACTGAAATTATCGGGAAATATTTTAATCCAAAAGAGTCAAGGTGGTGGTGGAAGCCCTATTATTCGTGGTTTTGAAGCCAACAAAGTACTTCTTGTTGTGGATGGTGTACGTATGAATAACGCCATTTATCGAAATGGTCATTTGCAAAATTCTATTACTATAGATAATTCTATTTTAGAATTAGCAGAAATAATTTATGGTCCCAGTTCTACCGTCTACGGTAGCGATGCGCTAGGCGGAGTTGTACATTATCATACCAAAAAGCCCAAACTATCTAACGACAATCGCATACAAGTAAAAGGGAACTCTTATTTGGGCTATTCGACTGTTAATCAAGGACAATCGGCACATTTAGACATTAATTTAGGAAGTTTACGTTTTGCAAGCCTTAGCAGTGTCAGTTACAATCAGTTTGGCGATATACGCATCGGTAGTAATCGGACGTTTTCGAACGAAGAAACAGCATTCGGACTAACGCCCCATTATGTAGGACAACAAGCTGACGGCAGCGACATTATGCTAAACAATCCAGATCCATTGGTTCAACTCAATACGGGCTACGATCAAACTGATTTTTTACAAAAATTCCTCTTAGCACCAACCAAACGGCTCGATATTGAAGCTAATTTTCATTATTCAACATCCTCGAATATAGATCGTTACGATCAATTAATGGGTATGGACGGAGATGTATTGAAATATGCCGAATGGCATTATGGACCACAAAACAGACTACTAGCATCGTTAAGCACCACCATAAAAAATGAGACAAGTATATACACCAATTTCAAGGCTATTATTTCTTTTCAGAAAATAGACGAAGACCGAATTTATCGTAAATTTGGCAGAGCCTCACGCCTACATCAAGAGGAAGACGTACAAGTTTTCACATTTAATTTAGATTTCTTGAAACTATTCGATCTCAGCCGATTTAATTATGGTCTGGAATACAGCTACAACGATGTCGTGTCTAATGGTTATTATCAAGATATTTTCACCCAAGAAAAGACCATGGGCCCCAGCCGCTATCCCAATGCAGGCAGCCAAATGGTAGGAGCTGCGGCTTATTTGAATTATAAATGGATGCCAGAGCCTCAATACATTTTCACGGCAGGTTTTCGGTACAGTTACATAGGTTTGCACTCGGCATTTGCTGATAATCCAGAAATGCCCCAGCTACCATTTCAATCGATAGATTTTGCAAATACCGCCCCTACTGGCAATGTCAGTTTTGTTATGTTTCCCAGCTCACATTGGCAATTATCGGTTATTCTGGCCACTGGATTTCGTTCGCCTAATGTGGATGATTATGGAAAAATACGAGCAAAAAATGGCGATGTTACTGTTCCAAATAATGTATTAAAACCAGAATATGCATACAGCAGTGAATTTAATGCCAAATACTCTGCTTTTGAAGAACAATTCAGTGTCAGCATGAGTGTTTATCAGACTTGGCTAGAAAACGCTATTGTACGGGCAAATTACCAGCTAAACGGCAGCGACTACTTGCTGTATGACGGAGACGAATACCGAATTATCACCAACTTGAATGCAGCAACTGCTACTGTACGAGGGGTTTCAGGCGAAATGAATATCCATTTCCCGATTGACTGGTCGCTTTTTGGTAATGAGGCTAAACTTCGTTTTCGTTCCACAATCAACTACACACAAGGTAGGGATATGACAAATATTGTCCCTTTAGGGCATATTTCGCCTCTATTTGGGCGTAACAGTTTCAGCTATTCCGACCAACGTTTACAGTTTTCGTTATACTCCGAATTTAATGGATGGAAAGATTTCGATGACATGTCTCCATTTGGTGATGACAACGAGGACAAGGGCACTGCTGATGGTTTTCCTGCTTGGTGGACAATTAATCTTAGCGCACAATTTGAATTTAACAAACACTTTAAGCTTAGTTTTGCTGCAGAAAACTTGCTAGACGAGCATTATCGGAATTTCGCTTCAGGCGTAAGTGCTACTGGACGCAATTTTGTCATCAAATTATACGCTTCATTTTAAAGTTTTCGCCTATTTGATGTGGCTTATGCATTCATATAAAACTATTTCAATGACTTATCAAAAGCGACTATTCAACTGAATACCATGGATTTATAATGAATCTTACTTAAATAAATATTAATCTTAAAAAGTAATTTGAAAAAATTCAGATGCACGCCAGTTTTTTAATTTCAGGTCATTTTCGATCAAATAATAATCGTCGAAGCCATTTTGAAAAGCTTTACTCAAAGCTTTAGCAGCTTCTTTGGGTTTGTTTTGAATAGAAAAATAGCAAGCTTGTAAGTAATCAATATCTGAGTTTTTAGGATCAATCATTCGATATAATTTCAAAAAACGCTCTGCCGCTTTCATGTTTCGTGAATCCAAATACGTGTTGGTATACACATAAGCCATCATGCTATTAAATGCTAACAAACGCTTATTCATTTGATTCACATTACGATCAGCCGTCGAGCGATGCAAAGATTTGATTTCATTCACCCACCAGTCTTGTGTTTTTTTCGAGAAAGCATTAAAATACATTTGCTGTGTCAAAATTTCTTTCGCTGCAATTTCTTTTTCTGCCAATAATGCATCTTTTATTTCTTTAGATTCAGCTAATTGATCAAAATTTGCTTGATATTCGTTGATGCTATAAATGCCCGAAAATGTTTGTAAAAAAGCATCATAAACCCGATAAGCCTGATAAAACTCGTTCGTAGCCATTAATTGATTGACTTCGCCAGCCCAGTTTTCGCTAATCGTGCGCACCAAGGCATCATCGATAGGTTTTAATTTGCGTTTCATTGCCATTATTTCGAGCCAATCAACAGCTTTGTCAAGTTTTTTGGTACTTGGCCATGTATGCTTTCCATCAAAAACAATAATTTCTTGATTAAATCCAAATCCTGAAAGCGAATAATGCAATTTTTTTACTTCCTGATAATTAAAATCTTCAATTCCCACAATGCTAACCAAATCAAAGCGAGAAGTAATTTGTTGATTTATTTTATCAAAGCCAGAACCACAAGCAATAACTCCAGCCACACCTTCTTTGTACAAAGCAATGGACGAAGCCACTTTAGCTCCTCCCGAAAATCCTGCGGTATATATTCGCTGATTATCAACAGAATAGCGATCCAGTATTTCTTTCAATAACGTATTGATGCTGTAATTAAGCGTTACTAATCCGTTTCTAACCGAATTAGAACCAACAAGAATATAACCGTATTTTTGTGCACTATTTTTAAATAATTGCACAGGAATAAAACCTTTTCCTTGTGGATCAAAAGCAATTATTATTGGAAATTTATACTTATTTGAATAATTTTCGGGTAAATAAATTTGATACGACTGTGAACTATCAGCAAGCGTAAACATTTCCGTTATTTCGCCAACAACAGCTTCTTTGGGTTTATTTTCAATTTCTTTTTCTGTATTTTTCTCCGAATTAACACATGAAAAAGTGAGAAATAATAAAGAAATAAATATATAAATATGTGAATATTTCATATTAGAATACCGTAGTTATTGAATTTTAATCATTTCCTTGTTACATCAAAAAGGTCGAAAACCTTAGTATAAATAATTATTATATGGATAACGAACAGAATGCACTTTTTTCACTTCTTGATATAGAATTTCTTTAAATTCGGTCAAATTTAGTTTCTCTTTAGCTGAAATAAAAAAACAAGGCGAATTTTCTTTTGCAATCCACATTTGTTGTAATTCATTGAGACTAAAATTCTCACGTTCTTTTGGAGTCAAATCATCTTCATCTTTTTTCACGTATGAAAATGCATCGATTTTATTAAAAATCAGATAATTACTTTTGTCTTTTACTCCTATTTCGTGCAATGTATTTTTCACCACATCGATTTGCTCTTCAAAGTTAGAGTGCGAAATATCAACCACATGCAATAAAATATCCGATTCACGTACTTCGTCTT
>JAOZTL010000122.1 GCA_029942205.1 Bacteroidales bacterium
ACAGCAGATGATAAAGCAGCAAGTATAGCTGGTACAGATGAGCAATCAGTTTCAGGAACCATTGATAAAGTGCGCAAACAAAAACCAGAACACCAAAGGAATACTTAACCATTTGATCCAAGTGAAAATTTGTAAATACCACAATTCTTGTAGATAACTACCCGATTCGAGCTGGTTGATGATAAATAATAAAGTAACATTTTCGAGGGCATCACTTACCAATGCAATGATGGCTAATGCGGCAGGAATCCAGAAAAACTTAGAATAATTTAATTGTCGAGCTTTTAACGAAAATAAAAATAGAAACATCGAATAAGCAATTAGATAAACAAAATCGATATAATTCCCGTAACGCATCGCCTTTTCTATATGATCGTACAAAGGACTATGCTTTGAGCCAAAAATAAGATCTACATCCGCTGGCGATTCAGCAAACTCAAACGCCAAAATAGGCGTATGGAAGCCTGCTGGCAAATCATTTACTTCGGTCGGAAAAATAAACATCAAGATGATACTCAATATAATTGTTCCTACTCCTACAATTCCAATTCTAAAAAAAGGTTTCATGTGTTTTAATGTTGTCCATTATTGATAATTAAGGTCTTAGACCTTTTTAAATTGCTTACGCACGAATGGAAATATTTTTTTAATCAATGATTTATCAAGAAATAATTATTAAACTTAATTTTGTCCACTCACTTATCTTCTGATAAGAAGAAGACCTATGCCAATAATTTAGCCGCTTCTTTACGTATCGTATTTTCTATTAATAAGCGAAAAGGTAGCGCACCAAAAGGAATCGTTCCTTGTACCATAACACTAGAAACATCCACGAATATCGTTCCTTTCATACTCATTCCCATTATTTTAAATCCGAAATTAGCCTTATCACCATTCCACGATTCATACTCGCTGCTTATTTTGTCTTTAAAGTCATTTTTGAGTTTAGTTATCAACTGGCTTATTCGCACGATTGCTTCCTGCTTTTCTAGTTGGTGCGATGTTTCTATTTTTATTGATGGCATAAAAAAAATGTTTAAATTTTGCTCTTCGAGCATTATTATTGGTTTATAGCGTTTTTTTAGATATAATAGATAAAGCAAAACCTTTTGAATACAAGCTGTGCTAAAGTATCCAAATATACAGTTTTTTTTTGATTTAGAACAAAAGACATTTAGAATAATTCTTACATAAAAAAAAACACCTGCTAATTCACTGATTAACAGCAGTAAATAAAATTTATGCTGAAAATATAAATTTTATTCTTTCTATTGTTTTGTTTTCGCTATTTTAATTTCGTAACTTGCCATAGAAAAAAAAATATTCCAATGGAAAAACAAACCTTTGCCTGTCCATCCTGTGGAGGGACTTTAGAATTAAAATATCGCTTTTCAAAAATGGCGGTTTGTGGCTACTGTAATCAAACCTCTTTTGTAGAAAACGGACAACTAAAATTGGCTGGAGATAAGAATGAGTTGGCCAATTATGGATCTAAACTAAGTCTTGCAGCAAAAGGAACACTAATTGGTCTGAAATTTATGATCATTGGGCATGTTCGGTTTGAATATTTTGGCGGATTTTGGGACGAATGGCTCGTCGGTATGGACGGGCAAAGTGATGAATTCTGGATTCATGAAGATGAAGGCGATTTGATCCTTTATACCAAAATGGAAACCGAAACGATTCCTGATTATCAACAACTAAAAATAGGTACGCCTATCGAATTTGCAGGAAAACGCCTATTTCCTACAGAAAAAAATAAAGCACAAATATTAGGAGGAGAAGGAGAACTACCATACCGAGTATTGCCTGGGCAGCAAGCCGACTTTGTTGATGGTATTTTTTATGGCGAAGGCACTGTTTTTAGCTTTAAGTTTTTGCCCGAAGAAACCCAATTTTATAGAGGACAATTCATTAAATGGGACGAAATTGTTATTGAAAAAGCAGATAATCCTTATTCCGAACAATTCAAATAAGAAATAAATTGCCGATAAATTAGACATAATGCTTGAAGGAAATAAACTAAAAACAATCAATTGTAGTGCTTGTGGTGGTGATTTAGAAATAAAAAACCAACGAACAAAATTTGTTACCTGCCAATATTGCGGTACAACAAGTGATATTTCGGGAGAAGTAACTGATATAAAAAAAGGAAACCCTGTTCGGTTTAAACCCCGCTCTTTCCTGAAAATAGGAATGATTGGTGAATTTAATGGTATTGCTTATCAAATAATAGGACGTACAGCATGGCATAATAATTACCAAGAATGGGACTCAGAAGATCGAAAATACTATACCGAAAAATGGGACTTTGACGAATGGACATTGTTGAGCGACGAAGGTACGTACAAAACAATAATTGAAGACAAAGAAGGCTACAAAATAGCTGAAACTCAGATTCCTAAATTCCCAAATATTCCCGATGGGCATAGCAATAAAATGCAACATTTTCAGACAAATCAAGAAGTCTTGCTGCAAGAATATGGTACTTCTTATATTCGTTACTTTGAGGGAGAAAGTACCTATTTAACTCAAATTGATGATTTCTCAAAATTTGCACAATACTCATCAGGAGCTTCGCACATAGCCGAATGGCGGTATTTTGAGAACAAAGAAATCAAAGAAGTAGAGTTCTTTAAAGAAACAAAAATAGCCAAAACCAAATTGCTCCAAATATTTGGAGAAAATCCTGATGTAAAAGCTATTTCTAATGCAATAAAAGTAGCAAAAAACGAAAATAAACGAACAGGTACACTCATACTCGCTTTTGGTATTTTAAACCTACTGGTAGGAATCTTTTTTTTAAGCATCGAAAATTCAAATGTAAACACTCTACATCGAGTAGCCACACTCACCCAACCCAGCTGGACGACTTTAAACGATTCCACATTGGTGTCGGAAGGTGAATTTGATGTAAAACTAATAGTACCTAAAGACATACCTACGATTAGTCTTTTTACATCATGCAACATACCAATGGACAGTCTTGAATTAAAGTCAAGAATTATTCTATCTAATAATCAAAATGATACAGTTGCAGTTATTGATGACTATTTTTATAGCTACTTATCCGATACCGATTCGTCGGCATATAATAGCACCGAATTGCATGATTTTTCGACCACAGGAATTGATGAAGAGCTTACCATCAAAATGCATTTTGAAATACCAACAGCCTTTAAAGAAAGAAGCGATGGTATTTCGGTCAGCTATTTATTTGAAATGATACCAAAAAGATATGGAAGTGGTGTTTCGTTTAGCATAATGCTCGGAATTTTTTTAATAATAATTGGATTAGTAATAAGAAAAAGATGAATCGAAAAACAGCAATTTTAATCGCAGGAATAAGCCTTTTATCTATTTTTGGATGGTCGCAAATTCCTTCCGAACAAACAAATCAACCTATCAATGGTTATCGTAATCCGACCAAAGCAGTAATTGTGTATCAGACAATTAGGCAAGGAGGAAGTTCTAGTTACAGTAGCAGTAGTGGATATTCCTCTAGCTCTAGTTCCAGCTACAGTTCTGGTGGATCATCTTATGGAAAATAAAAACTAAATAACTAACTTAAGGTCTTCGCCTTTTTAAGTTGCTCACGCACTAGTGAAACAACTTTCATAATCAATGATTTATCGAAAAATAAATAAAAACTTAATTTTGTCCACCTACTTAAAACATTTTAAATTATGGATTTTTTAAACTTAACAATACTATTGGTTGCTAATTTTTCTGAAGGAATTATTTCAACATTAGCATATTCTTTTCTAGGAATAGTTGTGGCTGTAATCAGTTATTTTATCGTTGATTTGATTATTCCAGGAAAAATGGGAAAACAAATCGGTGAAGATCAAAACGTTGCAATTGCTATTGTAGCTGGTGCTACAATACTTGGTATTTGTATCATTATTGCTGCGTCTATCGTTGGATAATTGCTGTTTTTGATATTGATAAATAGACAATTTGTTCTAATTAGAAAAATCGTTATCAGAACCCGTTAGGTTTTGAGCTAATCGCTTGTTGTATGGTTAAATACATACAAAAATGAGTAGCTTTTAAATTAACGGGTTTTTGGCTATAAAATATTTATACCAAATTTCTGAAGCTCGGCACAAACTATACTAAATTGTGGTATAAATTATAATTCTAAAAATGATTTATTTTTTGTTTTTATAATTATTGCAGTATTTTAGTGCAAGTAAGTGGATGAAATTAGCTACATATTGATAATTATGTATTTACTAAGTAGCATAAATCTACATAATTGCGTAAGAAACAATAAATAGCACGAAGTGCTTATTTGAGATAAAAATCAACTACTTTGGATAAAAACATTCGATTACTGTACCCAACTCTATTACTGTCGGTATTTGTTATTGCTACCTGCGGTATTCTATACGAATTGCTGTTGAGTAGTATTTCTTCATATTTCTTAGGAAATAGTATTCTACAATTTTCAATCACTATTGGGCTTTTTATGTTTTTTATGGGTGTAGGCTCGTATCTTTCTAAATATTTTGAGGATAATATTATTGATGTTTTTGTGAATATCGAAATTATTCTTGGTTTTTTGGGCGGAATTTCGGCACTCACACTTTATTTTGCTTATGCCTTTACACTTCACTATTATATTTATAATGTACTATTTATTGGCTTTTTAGGAACTTTTGTCGGAATTGAAATTCCACTTGTTGTGCGAATTATTAATCAGTATTCCTCTCTAAAAGAGACAATTGCTAAAGTATTATCGTTTGATTATGTAGGTGCTTTGGTCGCTTCCTTGGTATTTCCTTTATTGCTATTACCAAAAATGGGAATATTCAAAACCGCTTTCTTAATTGGGATTTTAAACTTATTTGTAGCCTTTGCCAATACCTTGTTTTTTAAGGAATATATCAAAGCTTTCAAACTGAAAATGGGAGTAATTTTTACTCTAATTGTGGTATTTTTTGGAGGAATTTATTTTTCAGATATTTACACGCATCCGTTGGAGCAAAAGGTGTTTCGAGATCCAATCATCTTCAAAAAGCATACATTATATCAAGATTTGGTGATGACACGTAGAAACAACGATTATCGCTTGTATATCAATGGAAGTATACAATTCTCTAGCACCGATGAGTACCGCTATCACGAAAGTTTGGTGAACTTCCCTATGGCAGCCGCTGTTTCGCACGAAAAAATTTTGATCCTCGGCGGTGGCGACGGGCTTGCCATCAAAGAAATACTGAAATACCCTGATGTCAAAGAAATTCATTTGGTCGATTTAGACCCAGAAATGACAAAACTAGGGCTGAATAATGAAATATTCAAACGCCTGAACAAGAACTCAATGCACGACTCTCGTGTTCTAATTTTTAACGAAGATGCTTTTAACTTTGTGCAAAACAGTTCCGAAATTTATTCTGTGGTGATTATTGACTTGCCAGACCCCAACAACACAGGGCTAGGAAAACTATATTCTACCGAATTTTATCAACTGCTTTCGGGCAGAATGGCTAAGGACGGAGTGATGATTACGCAAGCCACTTCGCCTTATTTTGCACGTGAGGCTTATTGGTGTATTTATCACACTATCGGCGAAGCTTTTGAGCATCCAGTAGCATTTAATGCCGACGTTCCAAGCTTTGGTATTTGGGGCTTCGTAATGGCAGGAAAAGGTCTGGATCACTTAGAACGAACGGATTCTACCGCTTTGACTCAGCGACTGATCAAACGAATGGAAAAATATCAGATTTTTGATTCCACTAGGTATTTGAACCACAACATGATCCCACGAATGCTCATTTTTCCCGAAGATATGGACGAAGTGCCTACTAAAATAAACAAAATTAGTACACAAACACTGGTGGATTATTATCTGCAAAGTGCCGGGAATTGGCAGTAAAAGGACATTGACCTTTATAAGGTTATTTTTCGTATAAATACTTACAATAGTTCGTTAAGTTTTGCTGTAATCACCTAATAGCCAGATTGATAAATGATAAATATTTATTTGGATATTAGCACTCGCAAGCTACTGTTTATCAGTAAAATAATTATCAATTATTCATTGTCAATTATAAATTTAACGACGTGTTGTACTTAAGCATTTCACATTAATAAAAGAAGAAAATTAGCTTGATCTGAAAAATATGAATAATCAAATACATACTTCTTCTCTCAAAATAGATAGCTTATACAGCGACCCTAAGAATCTGATTTACTACTTATTATCATCAGATTTTACAGATCTTCATGCCAAAATTATTAAGAAACAGAAAATAGCTACTCATTTAGGAACAGTCGAAATTGCAATTATCGGAGCTTCACATTATTTCAAACTTGAAAATAATTTCATTGAAATATTGAGCTGTTTACACGAAAACGCAAATGATAAATGCTTTGAACAGCGAAAATCTTTTGAAACACTACACATTTCCAAAACAATCAAGAATTTGAATTATACCTGTGCCGTTCGGAAAGATTATTTCTCGAATAAATTAGCATTTGAAGTAGCTGAAAATCAAATTTATCAACAAGAAAATACCTTAATTCATGCTTTTGATGGGAAATCAGCAATCACTGCATTGGTATTGAATCAGCAACAAGACAGCCTCGTATTGAAAACATGGCATAGCTACCCAGAATCGCTTGTGGTGGTTTATTCTGAATCCGAATTAATTATACAGGATTCATGATTGTGATTCAGCATAAACTAAAAAATATGCTTTGCTATTTTACTGATTAACTCGATACTATTGATTGGTTTGCTCAAATAATCGACACTACCCGCATCTAGTGCTTTACTTTTATCTTCTTGCATGGCATTGGCGGTTTGCATAATAATAGGTAATGAAGGTTTTAATTTGAGTATCGCCTCCGTAGCTTTTAATCCACTTACAAGAGGTAAATTAACGTCCATCAATACCAAGTCAATGTTTTTATTCTTACAAGTATCGATGGCTTCTTGTCCATTTTCAACCCAAATAATATTGGGATTTGTTGGAGTCAAGTATAAATTTAAAATATCAAAGCTGTATTTATCGTCTTCAACAATTAAAATGGTTTTATTCTCAAATAAATCGTTGAAATGTAATTGATTGATTATTTTTTCTTTCGCCTTAAACTCAGGAATAGGTCTATATTTTATGGTAAAATAAAAAGTAGAGCCTTTGCTTAGTTCAGAATTAAGCCAGATATTCCCTCCAAGTAAATCGACACAAGCCTTGGATATAGCAAGCCCAAGCCCTGTTCCTCCATATTTTCGTGTATCTCTCTCATCTGCCTGCCGAAAGCGATCAAAAACAATCGAAATATCTTTTTTTGGAATACCTATGCCTGTATCTTTTACATAAAATTGAATGAGACTATTTTCTATCGAATAGCCAAATTCAATACTGCCTGAATGTGTAAATTTAACCGCATTTCCTAGCAAATTGGTCAATATTTGGCGCAATCGAGTGGTATCTGTAAGAATAGCACTTTGTTTATCACCTAATGTTTTGTGAAGCTTAAGTTGAATCTTTTTTTTATTTTTCTCGATAAGTACCGATTCAAAAAATTGATATATTTCGTCCAAAAACAAGTTTAATTGACATTCCGTCTCAATTACAGATAATTGATTTGCATCTATTTTGGCTATATCAATAATATCATTGATTAAATTAATGAGATGTTTACCACTATTGTGTATAATTTGAAGAAAATGATCTTGTTTTTCTGCCGATACAAAAGTAGTTTTCAATATTTCGGTAAATCCAATAATCGCATTCATTGGAGTTCTTATTTCATGCGACATATTTGCCAAAAAAGCGGATTTTAATCGATCGCTTTCTTCTGCTTTTTCTTTGGCAGCAAGCAATTCTACATTTTGTATTCGATACTCTTCGTTCAGTGCCGAGTATTTTTTATTTTTCTGAGCTAAAGTGCGATTTCTTTCTTCTAAGCTATTGGATGCTAGCCGTATAACTTGTTGTTGCTCTTTTATTTTTGAGTTTTGCAGCAAAGCTGTTTTTCGACTATAAAACATAAAAATAAAAAATACAATTATAAATATAATAATAGAACTTCCTATAAGTAATATTAAAATAAAAGATGATTGTATATCATAAGCATATGCTCCGCATTGATAATTCATAACATAGGCGACATTTTCATTATCAAAATTACGAATAGGATAAAATGAAGCAATAATTTTATTTTTTTGATAATTTACAACAACCGAAAATTTGTCGTAATTAGTCAATCGTTCTACTATTTCTGAGTCTTTTGATAACTCCTTTTCTATATCAAGAACAGTTATATTATCTTTTATTTTTTTAGATTTTATCTTTAT
>JAOZTL010000123.1 GCA_029942205.1 Bacteroidales bacterium
ACAGGGAAATGAAAAACAAATTTAATATATTTATTTTTTTGTCATGTACTTAACTCCGATTTATAAAAAAACAATGCATGCCTCTTTTTAGGAAAGAAGTAGCTAGCAGGATTTCGGCAATTGATCGCTCCATTAATGTAAGAAAACGAATGGACAAAAACGAAATAAAATGAAAGAATTTAATACATCAGGTCCAAATATTCCGAAACAACATTATACAATAAAAAGAACCGATTTAATTGAAAAAGGAATTAATTTCGTAGAAAAAGATAGATATTTCACCATTTGGGCACCTCGTCAAACAGGCAAAAGTACCTTTTTTAGACAATTGGCAGATGAATTAAATAAACAGAACTATAAACCTATATTTTTTTCTGTAGAAGGCTTTGATAACTATTCTATTTCAGACACATTTGATACTTTTTGTAGAGAATTAAGAAAACAACAGAACCTTGATTGGAATATTGAAACATTTAAGGACTTTGAAAAAACAATATCCAACTGTATTAATGAAAAATTGGTTATTATCATTGATGAAATAGAAAGTTTAAACCCTAAAATCTTTGGACAATTCTTGCATACCATTAGAAATCTTTATCATACACGACACGACCATTGTCTGAAAAGTGTTGTACTTGTTGGAGTTTCCAATATTGTAGGAGTTGTGAATGATAACGCAAGCCCGTTTAATATTACCAATAACTTAAATGTTCCGTATTTTACAACAGAGGAAGTTTTTGAACTATTTTCGTTACATGAAATTGAAACGAAACAAAAAATAAATACAGATGTGAAGACTAAAATTTGCCAAATAACAGCTAATCAGCCAGGATTAGTAAATGGTTTTGCAAAAAAAATAGTTGAAGATAATTTTCAAAAAAAAGAAATTAATTATTAAAGACTATTTAAAAGTCGAAGACTGGTATTTACGAATAGCAATGGATAAGAATTTTTCTAATATTTTAAATAAAGCAAAGCAAGAGCGTTCTTTTGTCGAAAAACTATTATTTACTGAAAACAAAATAGAATTTAATATCGACAGAGAAAGTATAAAACTCTTACACAACAATGGCTTAATTAGAGACGATGGAGATGGTTTTGTTACATTTTGGGTGCCTTTTTATAAAAAACGATTATATAAAGCATTTTATCCATATACAAATGGTGAGAAAACTAATATTTTACGTAGCTTTGTAGTCAAAGAACTTTTTGATGAATATGGCAAACTAAAATTAAACACGCTTATTGATGGTTATAAAAAATATGTAAAAAGACGAGGATTTAATATTTTTAGACAAACAGATAAAACAAAAAACTATAAACCAATAAAAGAAAGTGCATTAATTTATAGTTTTGAAACTTATATTCAAGCTTTTTTGCAAGTTATAGACGGAAAAAGTTACAGAGAAGCAGATACAGGACTAGGGAAAAATGATTTAATAATTAATGTAAAATCGGAAGAGTACCTGATAGAAACTAAAATTTACTATTACGAAAGTCTGTTTCTTAAAGGAAAAAAGCAACTTGCATATTATTGTAAAAGTCTTGGTTTAAATAAAGGGATTTATCTTGTTTTTTGTCCAAATAATCAAAATTATCCAGAAACAATCAAAGAACAAAATGAACAAATAGAAACTGTTGAAATTATAACATATTTGATTGAATATGATGAAACAAAATGGTAACATAAAAAAATAAATGAACATAAATAAATTATACGAAAAAGCATTACGACAAGAATGGCTCAGTGCCGATGAAGGACTTTATTTGTACGAACATGCCAGCATTTCGGAACTGATGTTTATTGGTAATCAATTGCGCAAAAAACAGTTACCGAACAACAAAGTGGGCTGGATTATTGATCGGAATGTGAATATTACGAACGTGTGTATTGCTCAGTGTAAATTTTGTAATTTCTATTGTCGCCCAGGAGCTAGCAATGCCTACATCACTTCGATAGATGAATATGCTGAAAAAATAGAAGTCATGCTTCAGCTTGGAGGCAAACAATTGTTGTTGCAAGGCGGCTTACATCCCAAATTAGGATTGACGTTTTATACCGATTTATTTCGTCAGCTAAAAAAACGCTACCCACAAGTAAATCTGCATGCATTAGGACCTGCCGAAATTGCGCACATTGCCAGAATAGACAAAACAAGCTACCATGATGTTTTGAGTCAATTACGAGAAGCAGGACTGGATAGCTTGCCTGGAGCAGGTGCCGAAATACTAAACGATCGGGTGCGAGACATTGTTTCCAAAGGCAAATGTACCGCTCAGCAGTGGCTTGATGTAATGCGTGAAGCCCATAAAATGGATTTACCGACTTCGGCCACCATGATGTTTGGACACGTGGAAACGAAAGCCGAACGCATGCAACACTTGGTCAGTTTGCGACAAGTGCAATCCGAAAAGCCCGAAAAATCACAAGGCTTTGTGGCATTTATTCCTTGGCCTTTTCAGGACGAAGACACCGCTCTAAATACCAAAGACGGAGTACGCAATCAGGTTTCGGACGAAGAATACATCCGAACAATTGCACTCAGTCGTATTATATTGCCTAATATTCAAAACATTCAAGCATCATGGCTTACCGTTGGTAAAGCGGTGGGACAGTTGTGTTTGCATGCAGGTGCTAACGATTTTGGATCGATCATGATTGAAGAAAACGTAGTGTCGGCGGCTGGAGCTAATCATAATTTTGATGCTGAAGGAATCCAAGAAGCAATACGAGAAGCTGGGTTTATTCCACAGCTACGCAACCAAAAATATGAGTAAGATCTTCGACTTTACTTGTTAGACACAATGTTTTTTGTAAAAAAAAAAAATTATTGAATCGAAATCAATAGATATAGATTAAATTTAGGCTTATTATTTGCATATCTATCAAAAACAAATACTCGCTGAAATTAAGCAAAAAAGTGGACCAAATTAAGTTTATAATTATTTCTTAATCAGTTATTGATTATGAAAAGTGTATCACTCGTGCATAAGCAACATCAAATAGGTCGAAGACCTTAACATCAAGATAAAAATTGGTATTATGAAGATACGTGGAAAAATATTCATATTCGTACTATCTACCACCTTTATTATTTTTGCAGCAGTAATTGGTTTTGTTGGGTACAATTACCAGAATATGGCAATTGAAAATGCCAAAAAACTTGCCGATTCTCATGCTCGACAATCAGCCAATACGGCTATTGCAAGCCTTAATTTAGATTTGGGAGCAGTACGAGGCATTGCCAGTACATTTTCTCGATTTCCAGAATTAGGCATCGTCGAACGCAACGATTTTTATAAAGATATACTAAGACAAGTACTTATCGATAATACCGATTTTTTATCCACTTGGGTATCTTGGGATTTGTCTATGCTCGATTCTGCTTGGACTTCTCCCAACGGACGACAACGAACGGCCACGCTACTTAAAAATGGAGACGTTTTTTTCTATATCGATACGGTGGAACAAAAAAGCTTTAATTACGAAGGAGTATACTACAAAACCCGCAATACAGGCGAAGAAATATGGATGGATCCATACGATTACGTGTACGAAGCAGGAGGCGACACCATCCTAGAGTCAAGCGTAGGAGTGCCTATTTATAATAAAGGCATGTTTATCGGATTGGCAGGAGTAGACGTTACTATGGATCACTTTCAGGCGATTATAGACAAAATAATACCCATCAAAAACAGCTACATGTTTATGGTAGCTAATAACGGAATGATTGTGGCACATCCCGAAAAAGATATTTTACGTATGAATATCCGAGATGTATATTACGATTATGAAAATGATTATAAATTATCGGAAATAATCAAAAAAGGCGAAGATATTTCTTTTACCTATTCCGAAGATGATAATACAGAAACATACATTTCATTTGTAGCCATCCGTTTTGGAAAAATAAAAACCCCTTGGTCTATCGGTATCGTTGTACCGATGTCTGCCATTACTAAAAATGCAGCTAATACACTTAACATTTCGTTACTAGTCGCTATTTTTGGGCTTTTCTTATTGTCGATTGTTATTTGGTATATTTCCAAAAATATTTCAGATCCATTAACTAAAGTCGCCAATATTTTGACTGATTTATCGTACGGACGCGTCAATAAAATGGAAAAAATATCTGAAAAAGGAAGTTACGAAATTGGAAAAATATTTATATCTACTAATTCATTGATTGATAGTTTGACACAAATGTCGAATTTTGCAAAAAAAATTGGAGAGGGCAACCTGTACAGCAAATTCTCGCCTTTAAGTTCGGATGATGTTTTGGGTAACTCGCTCATCGAAATGCGTCAAAACCTAAAAGCAGCCAAAGATACAGAAAAAAAACAATCGGAAGAACAAAAAAAACGCCATTGGCGACAAGACGGAATAACCAAAATAAGCGAAGTATTAAGAGAAAACATAAATAATATCAATGAGTTTGGATATTCTATTATTAGTAATTTAGCGCAATACATGCGCATGCAGCAGATTGGTCTTTACATGATAAATGACGATGACTCGAAAAATGTATTTATCGAAATGATTGCAAATTATGCATCTAATAAGCGCAAGCTGCTAGAGTCTCGAATCGAAATTGGAGAAAATTTGATAGGGAGATGCGTAGAATCGAAAGAAACCATTTTCTTAAAAGAAGTACCTGAAGGTTACTTGTTTATTAGCTCGACACTGGGCGAAGAAAATCCTCACAGTATACTTGTAGTTCCATTGATTTATGAAGGGGAGGTTTATGGAGCAATCGAGTTGGCCTCGTTCCGAATACTAAAAGAGCATGAGATAGAATTTACTCAAGCAATAGCCAGTAGAATGGCTTCATCACTCGCCAATCTGAAAAAAAATACGCATGCTTATCGCTTACTACAAAAATCACAAGCACAAACCCAAGTTATTACCGAGCGAGATAGCGAGATGCAAGAAAGTATGAAAGAGCTTCGTATAGCACAGGAATCAGCTAGACGTAAAGAATTAGAAACAGAGGGAATTATTGATGCAATAAACGATATTGCCTCTGTGGTACAATATAAATTGGACGGAACAATTACTAGTGTAGACGATCGTGCGTTGCGATCGACTAAGTTTACTCGCGATGAAATTCTAAATAAAAACCATCGTATTTTTGCGCTAGAAGCAAAGAATAATCCGAAATGGTACGATCAATTTTGGAATGATTTACGTGCAGGCAAAGAGCGTAAACGATTATTACATATCAAGGTAAATGGAACCGAATTTTGGATTGACGAGGTTTATACCCCTATTTTTGACAGCAAAGGTATTCCTTTCAAAATAATTAACATCGGAATTGATATAAGTGAACGCAAACGCCTAGCACAAAAGATAAATAAATTAATCCAAGAAAATTCAATTCTACAAGATCAAATAAATAAAAAATAAGATCTTTAACCTTTTGATGTTGCTTACGCAATTGTGCAAAATCATTGATTATAATCGTTTTATATTAAAATGAATTTGGTTGTCAGTATCCGTCCGACCACTCCAAGCGGTCAGACGGGTAATTACATCAAAACTAGAAGCCCCTAGATACGTCCAGGATATACTTTTAATGCTTCTTCGATAACTTTGGCTGCATTAGCTAGCTCATCGTTATTAAGCACATAAGCCACACGTACTTCGTCTCGACCGAGCCCTTCGGTAGAATAAAATCCACTAGCAGGAGCAAGCATAACTGTTTGATTTTTGTAAGTAAAATCTTCCAGAAGCCACTGACAAAATTTATCGGAATCGTCGATAGGCAACCGAACTATCGAATAAAAAGCACCTTTAGGCATAGGCGCCATCACTTTGTCGATTTTGTTTAGCGCACCAATGAAAAAATTACGACGGCTGATGTACTCATCGTATACTTCGGTGAAATACTCCTGCGGAGTGTCCAAAGAAGCTTCGCCAGCCACTTGTCCCAAAGATGGAGGACTTAATCGAGCCTGTGCAAATTTCATTGCTGTTTCTATAATTTCTTTGTTTTTGGTAACCATTGTTCCAATACGCACACCACATTCGCTGTAACGCTTAGATACCGAATCCATCATCACTACATTTTGCTCAATATTTTTGAGTTTCATGACCGAGAAATGCTCTTCGCCATCATAACAAAATTCACGATACACCTCATCTGCAAACAAAAACAAATCGTGTTTCTTAACGATTTCACTCAATTGCTCCAACTCTTCTTTAGAATACAAATATCCCGTAGGATTGTTGGGATTACAAATCGTGATTGCTTTTGTTTTCGGAGTAATTAATTTTTCAAACTCAGCAATCGGCGGAAGTGCAAATCCATCATCAATGGTAGACGTAATAGGCACGACAATTACGCCAGCCGCCGTCGCAAAGCCATTATAATTGGTATAAAAAGGCTCTGGAATAATGACCTCATCGCCATGATTCATGCATGAAAGCATGGCAAACTGGATCGCTTCCGAACCGCCTGTGGTAACGATAATTTCGTTTTCATTCACGTTGATACCAATTTGTTGGTAGCTTTTTGCCAGTTTTTTTCGGTACGATTCGTTTCCAGCCGAGTGGCTGTATTCTATCACATCGAAATTGAAATTACGAATGGCATCTAAGGCCGTTTGTGGAGTCTTGATGTCGGGCTGACCAATGTTTAAATGGTACACTTTTATTCCCTTTTTTTTTGCGACCTCGGCATAAGGCACTAGCTTACGAATAGGCGAAGCTTGCATTTGAGAGCCTCTGTTTGATATTTTTGGCATAGTTTTCTGTTGTTGTAAGCTCTTTTTGAGCTATTGATTTGGTTTGATTAAGGTCTTTGACCTTTTAAGTTGCTCACGCAATTCTGTAAATCCATACAATTCAATGAAATACATAGTTATTAATAGAAAGCTAATTTTATCCATCTACTTTAAGTACGTGGACAAAATTAAGTTGAAAATTATATCTTCATAAATAATTGATTAAGAAAGTTTTTTCCACAAATGCTTAAGCAATATAAAAAGATCGAAGACCTTAATTACACAAAAACACTGGTAGATACAAAAGCCCAAGGGGCATCTTCCTGCCTGTATACCTTATTTTATGTAAATCTACGTATGCATAAGCAACATCAAAAAGGTCGAAGACCTTGCTGCGAAATTAATAACAATTAATTGTTTTTTCATATAGAAAAGCCACTATCTTTTCGATATTATTCTTTTTTAACATTTCCAATAATGGTGAGTACGATGGGCGAGTTTTTTGCATTACTGTATACGGTTATATTTTTCTGAAACGCCCCTATACGCTTGGTATCATAGGTAATATGTATGCTACCTAGCTTTTTGCGCAATACGGGAGCTTTCTCCCATTCGGCTACGGTGCATCCACAGGCAAGATCTACTTTTTGGATAATTAAAGGCATACGTCCTGTATTTTTAAAAACGAACTCGAAACAACCATCTGCTTCATAAGTAATTGATCCAAAATCGAGTACTTCGTCTTGGAAAGTCATTTCTGCTGTTTTTTGTGCTTTTATCACTCCCAAAGACGCAAATAAGAATAAAATTATCCATATTATTTTCATCATTTCTTTGTTTTTCGACCTATTTAACTTCGGAATAATTATTTGGTAAAGTAAACTCTGAATCGTTGATAGGCATAGCCAACAGTTTAGTTATTTCAATTTCCATACGAAACTGTCGTAAGCTCGACCGTTCAGTAATTAATACAGGCAAAGCACCTTTACATTCGGGGATTTGCCGAAAGTATTGAGTGTATTTCTCCGCTTTGTTTTCTATCGTTAGTAGCTTATAGAAAAACGAATAGCCTGTTTCGATTACCCAATAAGCAATTTCTGTATTTTTCGACTCATTTTTCACACGCCACTGGTAGCACTTTTGTTTCAATAAGTTTTGATGATTTTGAGTTTTCAGTATTTCCAGACGATCTTTTTCACCATGAGTATATTTATCAGGAATTTCGCAGTATAATCTTCTATCGGGATTAATTTCAAAAATATGCCCATCGGTTAAATTGATTAAACGATAGCTTTTTATTTTTTTATTTTTATCTATTTTATTTATTTTTACCTTATTATTTTTTATTTTATACACAAAAAAAGAAGTATCATTAAGCGAGGTTTGTTTTATTTCTAAAATACCCTCAAAGCTTTGAGCATATAAATGAAAAGGCAGAAAGTAGAACACAAAAAGAATAAACTTCACCAAATTTGATTGTCTTAAAATAAATGAATAACTAAAGTTTCGCACCTATAATTAAGACGCTAATTTACATATATTTGATGATT
>JAOZTL010000124.1 GCA_029942205.1 Bacteroidales bacterium
CTTGACGAAGTTGTTGTTACTGCACTTGGAGTTTCGCGCGAAAAAAAATCACTTGGATATGCTGTTCAAGAAGTAAGTGGAGATGCTGTAAACGAAGTTCGTGAAACAAACTTTGTAAACTCCCTTTCTGGAAAAGTTGCTGGTGTACAAATTCGTCAATCGAATACAATGGGTGGATCTGCAAATATTCTTATTCGTGGAACTACTTCTTTGACTGGTAATAACCAAGCTCTTTTCGTAGTCGATGGTGTACCTATCGATAATACGATCAACAATGATGCTGGACAAGGACAAGGTAGTGGTGGATATGACTACGGTAATGCTGCAATGGACATTAACCCTGATGATATTGAGTCTATCTCTGTATTGAAAGGTGCTGCTGCAACTGTGCTTTATGGTTCACGTGCATCAAACGGTGTAATCCTTATTACTACCAAAAAAGGTAGAAAAGGTAAAGGCATTGGTATTACTGTTAATTCAGGTTTTGTAATGTCTATGATAGACAAAACAACTATGCCTGAGCATCAAACAGAATACGGAGCTGGTTATGGTCCTTATTATTCGGGCTCTGATATTCCTCAATTCTTATATGATGATTTAGATGGCGACGGAACAATGGATTATATTGTACCTACTTCTGAAGATGCATCTTGGGGTGCTAAATATGATCCTAGTTTAATGGTTTTCCATTGGGATGCAATGATTCCTGGCGAAGATGGTTATCTTAAAAAAAGAGCATGGACGGCTGGTGAAAATGGTATCGATTATTTCTTTCAAACAGGAATGAAATTCACAAACAATATTGCTATTGATGGTGGTAATGATAAAGCAACTTTCCGTTTATCTTATACCAATGTAGACGAAACAGGTCTTCTACCCAACTCTTCAATTAAGAAGAATACGGTAAACTTTAGTGGTGACTATAAATTTACAGATAAATTATCTGTTGCTGCAAATGTTAGTTATATTAATTCAGGTGCTGTAGGTCGTTACGGAACTGGTTATGACGGCGGAAACGTAATGCAATCTTTCGGACAATGGTATCAAACAAACATTGATATGGCTCGCTTAGAGCAATATGAAACTGCTGAAGGTATGCACCGTTCTTGGAACTGGGCTGACCCTGCTACTTTAGTACCAATGTTCTTTGACAACCCATACTGGGTACGTAATAAAAATTACGAAGATGATAATAGAGACCGTGTATTTGGTTATGTAAAAGCAAATTACAAAATTGCTGAAGGTATTGAATTTGTAGGTCGTGTATCTACTGATTATTATACAGAATACCAAAACGAACGTATTGCAATGCAAAGTAACGATCAATCTAAATTCTCTAAAAACGTGAGAACGATGAATGAAATGAACGTAGATTTGATGTTGAAAATTAGTAAGCATTTATCAGACGATCTTTCATTGAATGGATTAGTAGGTACAAACGTAAGACGTAATACTATTCAATCAACTTATGCATCTACTGTTGGTGGATTATTGATCCCTGATGTGTATTATGCTTTAAACTCTGTTGCTCCTGTTGCTTCTGCTGAAAGTTATGTAGAAAGAGGTATGAATAGCGCATTCGCCAACATGTCATTAGGTTATTCTAATTTGATTTATGTTGATTTTGCTGCTCGTATGGATCAATCTTCTACTTTACCTGAAGATAATAATACATATTTCTATCCTTCTATTTCTACTAGTATTATTCTTTCAGAGATCGAAGCATTGAAAAACCTTAGTTTCCTTTCGTTTGCTAAAATGAGATTAAACTATGCACAAGTTGGTAGCGATGCTCCTGCTTATAGTTTAGCATCTACGTATACACATAATCCAAACTGGAATTCTTTAGGTATGTTCTCTGTGAATAGTACTTTGATGAATCCTGAATTGAAACCTGAGCAAACAAAAAGTTTAGAAGCTGGTTTAGAAATGAACTTCTTCAATAGCCGTTTAGGAATTGATTTCTCTGTGTATAAAACAAACACGTTTGATCAAATTATGCCTTTAACTATTTCTAATGCATCTGGTTATTATTACCAATTTATTAATGCTGGTGAACTGGAAAACAAAGGTATTGAGCTTGCTCTTAATGCAACTCCTGTAATGGCAGGCGATTTTACTTGGAATGTAAATGTAAACTGGTTTGCTAATAGAAATGAATTAATATCTTTAACTCCTGAAGTTTCTAATTACTTAATGGGATCTCTTTGGGATGTATCTATTAATGCTGCTGAAGGTGAAGCTTATGGCGCAATCAAAGGTAGAGACTTTATTTATGCTAACCAGTTAGTAAATGGTGTGGTAGATGAATCTATCGATGCAGACAGAGATGCTGCAAGAGTAGTAGATGCTGATGGATATTACTTAAAATCAGCAAAGAAAGACGAAGTTATTGGTAACATTACTCCTGACTGGAATGCTGGTGTAACAAACTCGTTCTCGTACAAAAGCATTTCGATGAGTTTCCTTATTGACATCCAAAAAGGTGGTGATATTTATTCGTTGAATACAAAGTATGGACAAGCTACTGGTGTATATGCTGAAACAGCTGGATTAAACGACAAAGGTAACCCAATGCGTGACCATCTTGATGATGGTGGTGGAATGAGATACCCAAATACTGTTTATGCAGATGGTTCTGAAAACACATCGTATGTGAGAGCTAGCCACTGGGGCGGATACTGGTATTACAATAATATTCCGACTGCAAACTATGTATTTGATGCATCTTACGTGAAATTACGTGAAGTGTCATTGACGTACACATTGCCTAAGTCGTTAATTGATAAAACTCCTTTTACTAATATTTCAGTGTCGGCTGTTGGAAGAAACTTAGCTATCTTATTTGATAATGTTACGCATTTCGATCCTGAAACAGGACAAAGTGCAGGTAATGTTCAAGGTCTTGAAAGTGGAGCTTATCCAACTGCTAGAACATTCGGTTTTAACATTAAATTAGGATTGTAGTTTTTTAATTATTAAATTATTCGAAAAATGAAAAAAATAAATAATATATTTTTATTAATGTTTGCTCTGATTGTAGGTGTAGCTTCTTGTGAGCTACCAGACAATGTAGATCCGAAGCATGCAGATGCTGTTCCTGCTGCGACATTATTCTCTAATGCGCTGTATGAATTAGCAGATCAAACAACAACGATTGATTACAATGCAAACGTTGGTTTCTTATTGTCTCAATTCTTTTCTGAAGTAACTTATACATCTGAAAGTCGTTATGATTTTCAAAGTAGAGGTATTACAGATAATTATTGGAACAACTATTACAGACATGTATTGATGGATTTAAAAGAAGCTCGTACTATTATTAATAATACGAACTTGATAACAACTTCTGAAAAAGTAATTGGAGCAAATCAACTATTCGTTATTGATATATTAGAAGTATTTGTATATCAAAACTTAGTAGATGCATTTGGAAATGTTCCTTATTCAGAAGCATTAATGGGATCAGAAAAACCAAGTCCTAAGTATGACGATGCTGCTACTATTTATACTGATTTATTGGCTCGTTTAACTGCCGACATCAGTGGTTTAGATAACTCTGAAGGTAGTTTTGGATCAGCAGATATGTTATATGGTGGTAGTGTGGATTCATGGAAAGCATTTGCTGCTTCTTTGAAACTTCGTATGGCTATGCGTTTGGCTGATGTAAATCCTTCTGCTTCGCAAACTGCGGCAGAGGCTGCTATTGCTAGTGGTGTATTTACTGCACAGTCGCAAAGTGGAATCATGGTATGGGCTGGTGTTTCGCCTTATGTTAGTTCTTTCTACAACTGGTATGTTGAGCGTGGTAGAAAAGATTTAGCACCTACTGAATTGTTTGTAAATACATTAGAGGAACTAAATGATCCTCGTCGTGAGTATTTATTAACTTTAGTAGATACAAATACCTTAGACGAATTACCAACTCCTGTTAATGATCCAGCTATTTATATTGGTATGGAATACGGAAAATCTAACAGTTCTTCTTATAACAGTCATAGCCATTTCACTTCTCCTTTCTTTGCTGCTGATTTTGAAGCAATATTGATTGATTATGTAGAAGTTGAATTCTTATTGGCAGAAGCTGCTGAAAGAGGATATACTGTAACAGGAACTGCAGCTTCTCATTACGATGCTGGTATTACTGTTAACATTGATTACTGGGCAGATATTTATGGTATAGATAGAAGTGTTGTTGATATGCCTACGGTTATCTCTACTTACTTAGCTCAAACTGAGGTAGACTATGCAACTGCTGTTGCTGCTTCTTCTTGGAAACAAGTACTTGGAACACAAAAATGGATTGCTCTTTACAACCGAGGTAATGAAGGTTTTGCTGAGTACAGACGTTTTGATTTCCCTGTATTAATTCCTCCTGCTGGAATGACACAAACGGATATTCCAAACCGTTATCCTTATCCTTATAATGAGGATAAATTGAATAAAGTGAACTATGATGCTGCTGCTTCTGCTATTGGTGGAGATGAAGCTTCTACTAAACTTTTCTGGGACGTGAACTAATTTGTTGATATTCTAGTGTTATATAATGGCTGCTACTGTGAAGTAGCAGCCTTTTTTGTTTTTTGTTAAAAAAAAAGAAATGGATACTACCGCATTGCTTGAGTATGATTACATTATAGTAGGGTCGGGGTTTGGAGGAGCAGTTTCGGCTCTTCGGCTTACCGAAAAAGGATACAAAGTGTTGGTTATTGAAAAAGGAAAAAACTTGGAAGCAAAAGACTTTCCGAAAACCAATTGGAATTTGAGAAAATGGCTATGGTTACCTTCGATGCGATTTTACGGAATTTTTAAAATGACTTTGTTTCGTCATGTAGGTATTTTGAGTGGAGTAGGAGTAGGTGGTGGTTCGCTGGTGTATGCGAATACCTTACCTCGTCCAGAAAAAGCTTTTTTTGAAACAGGAAACTGGGTGAATGTTGCCGACTGGGAAAAAGAACTCGCTCCACACTACGAAACAGCTGAGAAAATGTTAGGAGCAACAACGAACCCTAAATTCTTTGACTCCGATGATGCACTGTTTGAATTAGCCAAACAATACGGCAAGGATAAGGAGTTTGAAGCAAGCAAAGTGTCTGTCTTTTTTGGCGAACAAGAAGTGGTAGTCCCCGATCCTTACTTTGATGGAGAAGGTCCTGAGCGTGAAGGTTGCTCGTTCTGTGGTGGCTGTATGACGGGCTGCAAGCATAATGCAAAAAACTCATTAGATAAAAATTACTTATACCTTGCTCAGAAAAAAGGAGCCGAAATTATTGCCGAACAACTCGTGTATGACGTAAAGCCATTGGGTAACAGTGATGGAGAGGATGGATATGAAATTAGCTACAAAGATGCAACCCGCACTTTCAAAACTAAAAAAAAGGTAAAAGGAAAAAATGTTATCTTCTCTGGAGGTGTCCTTGGCACGATACGTTTGCTGTTGGATATGAAAAAAACAAACTTGCCAAATTTAAGTCCTTCCTTGGGCGATCATATTCGCACCAACAACGAAAGCCTCGTTATGGTGTCATCTCCCAACAAAGAGAAAGATTATTCTAAAGGAATAGCGATTGGATCTATTTTTCCGCCAGACAAAGATACACATATTGAGCCTGTGCGCTATACCAGCAAATCGGGAATATGGAAACTGATGGGTGTGCCGCTAGTGCATGGCAAAAATGTTTTTGTTCGGATTGCAAAGATTATCATTCAATACCTGCGATACCCATGGATGTGGCTACGTATTTATTTTTCTACCGATTTTGCATCCAACTCGGTCATCTTACTGTTTATGCAGCACTTAGACAGTACCCTCAAGCTACGAACAGGCTGGTTTAATTTACGAACGAGTGTATCCACCGGGAAAACACCAACAGCTTTTATTCCGCTGGCCAAAGAACTGGCACACAAAACGGCTGCCATCACCAACGGTAAAGCTATGGTTCTCACTACCGAAGCTTTGACAGGAATACCCACCACTGCGCATATCCTCGGAGGTGCAGTGATTGGTACGGATCCGAAAAATGCGGTAATTGATGAAAAGCATCGTGTGTTTGGCTATAAAAATATGTATGTGGTGGATGGTGCGGCTATTTCTGCCAACCCAGGAGTGAACCCATCGCTTACTATCACGGCAATGTCCGAACGTGCAATGAGCTTGATTCCTGCAAAAGAATAGAGCGAAGACCCTGACGAAAGGAATGAAAATATTATTAATCAATCCGCCTCATAAATCTATTGGAAGCCGTTTGGCAAGAGAGCATTTACCGCCTTTGGGATTGCTTTCAATAGGAGGCTCGTTGATTGATAATGCGTATACGGTGGAGTTATTGGATGCAGATTTTGATAATTTAGATACCAATATTATTGTAGATAGAGTCGTTAATTATAATCCTGATTATGTTTTATTGGGATATTCTGGATCAAGTTCGGCACAGCCGATTATTAATGACATTGCGAAAAGCTTAAAAGTATCGAATAGAAACTTGAAAATAATCATCGGTGGTGTATTTCCTACTTATCATTGGAAAGAAATATTGGAAAAGAACCCACAAATAGACTACATCGTATTAGGAGAAGGCGAACAGGTTGTGGTAGACCTATTTGCAGGCATTGCTAACACTCAATTAGAAACAGTAAAAGGTATTGCTTACCGAGAAAATGGGATAATAAAGAAAAATACGGATGCCGACATAGTCAGGGATTTAGATAATTATCGGACTGCGTGGGAGTTGATGGGAGAATATCATTATACTTACTGGGGGAAGAAAAAAGCAGTAGTCATGCAGTTCTCAAGGGGCTGCCCGCATCGTTGTAGCTATTGTGGGCAAAATTTGTTTTGGAAAAAGTGGCGAAACAGAAACCCTCAATTGGTAGCCGATGAAATAGAAATGTTGCACCACAAGTACGGAATAGTAGTAATCAATTTTGCGGATGAAAACCCTGCCTCCAATCAATACAAATGGAAAATCTTTCTGGAAGCATTAATTGCAAAAAAGCTAAACTTGATTCTTGTCGGTTCTATTAGAGCCGATGATATTGTTCGAGATGCCCAACACCTGCATTTATACAAAGAAGCTGGCTTTGAACGTTTTTTATTAGGCATCGATAATTATGACGAGCAAGTATTGATGACTATAAAGAAAGACGGATCGAAAACAAAGGATATGCTCGCTATTCAATTATTACGAAAGCACAATATTCTATCTATGGCGACTTATGTGCTGGGTTTTGGCGAAGAAAAAACTATAGATTTCGTCAATAGTTTGAAACAATTATTACTTTACGATCCCGATCAAGTTCAATTACTTTATGTTACTCCACACAAATGGACTCCATATTTTGATGAAATAAAGAATAAAAAGATCATTCAGACCGACCAAACAAAATGGGACTATAAACATCAAATTATTGAAACAGAAAATCTAAAACAATGGAAGGTCTTGTTTTATGTCAAAATGATTGAACTTGTCATGCAGGCACGCCCCAAAGCTATTTATCGTTGGTTATTTCATAAAGATAGACGACTAAGAAAAGCAATGTTTTGGTATAATAATATTGGGAAAAGAGTTTGGTTTTATGAATGGTTTGAATTCATATTCAAGCATAAAACCAGAAATAAAATCAGAAATAAAAAAATAAAATTAGATGATTTCTGGAAATAAGCACTTCGTGTTATTTAATATTGCTTATGCACTCTTGCAAAACTATTGAAAGCAATAATTTACGAGTTGGTTTGAAATATTAAAAGTGTCGTTTAATTATATACATCTAAAATTGAAAACCTTATATTGACAAAATTAATTGTGTGTTTTTTATTTAATAAATTATTGATTACAATGATTTAGCACAAATTAAGAAGCAATATTAAAAAGGAAGAGGTACTTATTTCGATAGTTATTTATTCATAATTAACTAATTAGGCTGATTTTGTACTAGTACGAAAGTAATTATCAAAAGATAGAAGATATTAGCAATCCGCTAAAATAACCAAGCAGTCCGTTGGAGTATTTTTTGCCTCAGATCGTACCAAAAAGCAGTCAGATGGCATTTTTTTCTCGTTAGCTGGCAATTGGGAGCAGTCAGATCGTTCTCCTGAGTAGTCAGATCACTCTCCCGAGTACTCAGATCACTCTCCCGAGCACTCAGATCACTCTCCCGAGTACTCAGATCACTCTCCCGAGCACTCAGATCGCTC
>JAOZTL010000125.1 GCA_029942205.1 Bacteroidales bacterium
AAAATGGCTGCTCCTACTCCACTTTCACCTGCTCCGAGTATGGCTATTTTTTGTATTTGATTCATATAAATCATTTAAGGTCTTCGACCTATTTGATGTTGCTTACGCACTAGTATAAAAACTTTCTTAATCAATGATTTATCAAGAAATAATTAGCAACTTAATTTTGTCCATTCACTTAAGGTCTTCGACCCATTTGATGTTGTTACTATTATATAAATCCTAAAAAAAACAGTAAAATATAACATTATCTATTTCTTTTATTCAAATGCGTAAGCCACATCAAATAGTACGAAGTGCTATCTTACTTTTAATGTAATAATGGTAACGATGGCTAATAAAATCCCAACAATCCAGAATCGAGTAACAATTTTGGGTTCGGGATAGCCCATTTTTTGATAATGATGATGCAAAGGTGCCATTTTAAAAATCCGTCTTCCTTCGCCATACTTTCTTTTTGTGTATTTGAAATAGCCAACCTGTAGGATGACCGATAAATTTTCTACTAAGAATATTCCTGATAAAATAGGAATCAGCATTTCTTTGCGCACAATAATGGCAAAAACGGCAATAATTCCGCCTAGCGTGAGGCTACCTGTATCGCCCATAAACACTTGTGCAGGAAACGAGTTGTACCACAAAAAGCCAACCGTAGCACCAATAAAGGCACTTGTAAATATAACCAATTCACCTGTGTAAGGTATATACATGATATTCAGATAATCAGCAAAAAACAAATTACCTGAGACATAAGCAAAAATACCAAGCGTAACCCCCATGATGGCAGAAGTCCCTGTGGCTAAGCCATCCAAGCCATCGGTCATGTTAGCACCATTGGATACCGCCGTAATGATAAAAATGACCACCAGCACAAACACCACCCATGCGGCTGGCTGTGCATAATCACCCAGAAAAGAAACCAAATAAGCATAATCAAACTCATTATTCTTGAAAAACGGAATGGTTGTTTTGGTCGATTTGATGTCGATATTTTGATTCTCCATCACCAATTCTGTTTGTGCTGTGGCAGTATTGTCCACAAACTGAGGATTTTCTCTGATAACTACCGAATCGTTAAAATACAGTGTTAAGCCTACGATTAAGCCCAAACCGATTTGTCCGAAAATCTTAAACTTACCCGAAAGTCCGTCTTTATTTTTACGAAATACCTTAATATAATCATCCATAAAACCAATAATACCGAGCCAAACAGTGGTAATAAGCATTAGTATTACATACACATTGTCCAATTTGGCAAACAAAATAGTGGGCACAAGAATCGAGATAATGATAATTATTCCACCCATGGTAGGCGTTCCTGTTTTTTGGTATTGACCTTCGAGACCTAAATCACGCACCGTTTCTCCGATTTGTTTTTTCTGCAACAAGCGAATGATTTTTTTGCCATAAATCAGCGAAATAGCCAAAGACGTAAGAATAGCAAGCCCTGCCCTGAACGAGATGTATTGAAAAACACCTGCTCCTGGCATCCCTATTTTTTCTAAATATTCAAAAAGGTAATAAATCATGCCTTTATTTATCGTTAATTATTTATAATTTTCATTTGTTCTTGAAACACTTCTTTATCATCAAAATGGTATTTTACACCATTTATTTCTTGGTAATTTTCGTGTCCTTTGCCTGCTATCAAAATAATATCCTGCTCGGTGGCGAGCATGCAAGCAGTTTTGATTGCCTCGCGCCGATCGGTTATTTTTAGCAGTTTCCCCATGTCTTGGGTTTGAATACCAGCGTACATTTGTTCGATAATGCTTTCAGGCTTTTCGCTACGAGGGTTGTCCGAGGTCAAAATCAAGCGATTGCTGTATCGGCTGGCAATCTCTGCCATGATGGGTCTTTTGCTGTTGTCTCGATCGCCACCAGTTCCCACTACCGTTATTAGGTTTTGATTCTTTTGTTTGATCTCCAAAATGGTTTTTAAAACATTTTCGAGTGCATCGGGCGTGTGTGCATAATCCACAATTCCCGTGACTCCATTAATGTGCATGGTCTCGAAGCGTCCAGACACAGGGCGAAGTTTGCTCACTGCTGGCAAAACCATTTCGCTATCCAGCCCCAATAGCTGCGCTGTGGCAGCAACCGCCAATAAGTTGTATGCATTAAAATTACCTACCAATTGCACCCAAAGTTCTGTCTGATTGATGGTTAATAAATTGCCATCTACATGCTTTTCGAGTACTTTGGCTTTGTAATCTGCCATGGCTCGTATGGCGTAGCTTACCGCCGTTGCTTTGGTGTTTTGTAGCATCACCAAGCCATTTTTGTCGTCCATGTTACTTAGCGCAAAAGCCGTTTTGGGCAATTGATCAAAAAATTTCTTCTTCGCTTTTAAATATTCGCTAAAGCTTTTGTGGTAATCCAAATGATCGTGTGTAAGATTGGTGAATACGCCACCAGCAAACTCCAGCCCAGCTATTCGGTTTTGATCGATGGCATGCGAGCTTACTTCCATGAAAGCATGCGTGCAGCCAGCTTGCACCATTTCGTGCAATAATTCGTTTATTTTCAGCGCATCGGGTGTCGTGTGTGTGGCTTCTTTTGTTTGATCGGCAATGTAATTACGCACCGTGGAAAGCAAGCCTGTACGGTAGCCCAAATCCGAGAATAAATCATACAAAAGACTAGCCGTAGTCGTTTTGCCATTTGTACCAGTAATGCCTACTAGCTTAAGTTTTTGACTTGGATGATCGTAAAAACTAGCCGCTACGTATGCCAATGCTTCCGACGAATCGGCTACTTGCAGGTAACAAACCGCTTCGGATAAGTTTTCGGGCAGCGTTTGACAAAGTACTGCCACAGCCCCTTGCTCGATAGCCTTATGGATATACTGATGTCCGTCGGTTTGTGTCCCTTTTACGGCAACAAAAAGCGTATTCGCACTCACCTGTCTGGAGTCGAACTGAATATGCTCAATGCTGGCATCTTGCTTTCCTACGCTTTGTAGGATAGAAACGAACGGTATGATGTCTTTTAATTTCTTCATAGGTCTTCGACCTTTTGATGTTGCTTACGCACTAGTAAATAATTCTTCAAATAGATCTTCGATCTAAGCTAAAATAATAGTAATCGATGTTCCTTTTCTTACTGTTCTGCCAGCCGTTATCGACTGTGATTTGACAAATCCACGCCCCACGACACGTACTTTTAGCCCTGCCGACTCTAATAAATAAATAGCATCCCGTGCACCCATTCCTTTTACGGGAGGCACTACATTGTTTTTGATGCGTCGTGTTTGGTATTCCACGTGGTCTTTGTGTGTTTTGGTAATCACCCAAGGCGAATTTGCTTTTTTCTGATCAATAGGAATATGCAACATCCGAAATACGGTGTTCAAATCTTGACGATTGCCATGCTTCGAGTATGGAATTTCGATAATGGTGTGCATATTCAAAAACTGCTTTTGTTGTTTTTCGTGAATATCAAAACTAGTAGCATACACCTTGTCGGCAATTTCTTTGAAAACAGGTCCTGCCACTACGTTACCATAATACTGATCGTTGGATGGCGTATTGACAACAATAATGCACGAATATTTTGGATTATCGGCAGGGAAATACCCCGCAAAGCTTGCTTGATACGTCGTTTTTTGATCGTTTACTTTGTAGCCTTTTGTTCCCTTGGCTAGCTGCGATGTGCCTGTTTTTCCTGCTATTTTTAAGTTTTTGTTATACAAATTGTGGGCAGTCCCACGAGTTACGACTCCTGCTAGCATACTCTGTACTATTTTGACTGTTTCTTTAGAACAAATGGAAGGATTAATAACCTTTGGTGGGATCTGAGTCATCATTTGCCCATGCTCGCCGATGGATTTTATGAATCGTGGTTTCATCATTCGTCCATCATTAGCTATGGCATTATAGAAAGTAAGCACTTGTAACGGAGTCATTGCCAACTCATAACCGATAGACATTTGTGGTAAGGAAATTCCTGACCAAAATTTATCTCCTGGATACTTTATATAAGGCGTAGCTTCGCCCTTGATGGCTATACCCAAACGCTGGTTTAAGTTCATGCTATACAGCCGATTGATGAAACGTGCTGGCTGATCTTCATAATACTTGGTAATTATTTTGGCAATACCTATATTCGATGACTTCTCCAGAACTTGCTGTACCGTAATGCGCCCATAACCACCGTATCGTGAATCTCTTATTTCAAACTTATTGTACTTAAATATTCCGTTGCCTGTATCGATACTGTCCGTTGGTTTCACATAGCCATCTTCTAGCGCAACAATCATGGACGCAAGTTTGAAAGTAGAGCCAGGCTCGGTACTTTCACCAATAGCAAAATTGTAGGTTTCCCGATAGTCTGCTTCGTCTACTTTTTGGAGATTAACGATAGCCTTTATGTCGCCTGTGTGCACTTCCATAAGTATAACCGATCCATGATCGGCATCGCTTAGTATCAATTGTTTGCGTAGAGCTTTGCTTGCAACATCCTGAATATTGACATCGATGGTGGTAATGATGTCTTTACCGTCTTTTGGGTCTACCTCGTTTTCGTCGTTGAGTGGCATCCACACGTTGCCCGATAGCTTTTGCATCAAGTGCACGCCTTCCACACCACGCAGAATATGATCATAAGCCCCTTCGAGTCCCACGATGTTGCCCTCCTCGCTTTTGGATAAGTAACCAATCGTACGGCTAGCAAGGTTGATATGCGGCTGCACTCGTTTGTAATTTTGCCGAATAATTAGCCCTCCTTTGTATTTTCCTAAATTGAAAATTGGAAATGTTTTCAGTTTTTGTACCTGTTGGTAATTGACGTTTGCTTTAATTAAATGATAGCGTGCGCCACTATCACGTGCTGTTTTCAATTCGTAGCTGTATTCTTCGGCAGTTTTGTTTTCAAACAGTTCGGCAAGCTTACTTGCCAAGGAATCTACATAGGTGTCAAAAGTATCTTTCCTTAGAGCCGATGAGTTCAGATCCATCCGTATTTCGTAATAAGGAATAGAGCTAGCAAGTATGCGCCCATCGGTATCACAAATATCTCCCCGATTGGGTTTAATAATGATGTCTTGATAGGTCAATTCTTGTGCTTTGCTGCTCCATTTGTCGTGTTCAAATATTTGCAAATACGCAATCCGTCCCGATATAACTACCGCAACGAATAGTATCATAAAGTATACTACCGACAAACGCAACACTATTTCTTGTTTTACCGACACGCTATTTTTTCTCTATTTTTAATGGTTCTACAAATATTTTTCTTGGAGGAATAGTACTTTCCTCTAATCCTAATTGATTCTTTTCTACTAATTTGAGCACTTCCGACTCTTTGCTGATAAACATCAGTTCGGATGCAATGGTGATCGACTCGGCACGTAGCTCTTTCAATTCTTTCTCTATTTGCGACGATTCACGAATAATTTGCTCGGCATGGTAACGATTCCCAATATATATTACCGCCATAATGGTCAAGAACAAAGCAAAAGGTAATTGTTTGACGACTTCGGCTTTGGACAAAATACTCCCGTCCAGAATATATTTCCAGAACTGGTTATTTGTTTTCGGCTTATTTTGTTCGTCGCTCATGCTTATGCGTTTTTCTCTGCAATTCGTAATTTGGCACTGCGTGCTCTATTGTTTTGTTTTATCTCGGCATCCGTTGGGATGATTACTTTTCTATTAATCAAGCTAAAAGGTGTTTCAAAGTTTCCGTATAAGTCTTTTTCTGGTTCGCCACTAAACAGTCCTTTCTTCATGTAATTCTTCACCAGCCGGTCTTCCAGCGAGTGGTAAGTAATTACGGAAAGCCTTCCGTTAGGGCATAACACCTGTGGCGTTTGTTCCAAAAATTGTTGCAACACGTCCATCTCCTTGTTTACCTCGATGCGTAATGCCTGAAAAACTTTTGCCAAATACTTATGCTCATGCTTTTTGGGCACGCATTTGTGAATACTTTCACGCAACTGAGCCGTATTGACGAAAGGCTGCTGCTGCCTGAATGCGAGGATGTTTTTGCTCAAAAAGTTAGCATTTTTAATTTCGCCATACGTTGCAAATAGCTTACTTAGCTGTTCACCCGTGTATTTGTTCAGTATTTGTGCGGCATCCAGCGTCGATTGTTGATTCATTCGCATATCCAGGTCGGCATCAAAGCGAAAGGAGAATCCACGCTTCTCTTCATCAAAATGATGCGATGATACACCCAAATCTGCAAGGATACCATCCACTTGTGCATGACCCACGTAGCGCAAAAAGTTCTTTAAATATGCAAAATTTCCTTTCACAAAAATGAAGCGTTCATCGTCTATTTGGTTTGCTTCGGCATCCGTGTCTTGATCGAAACCAATGAGCGTGCCCGTAGTGAGTCGGCTTAATATCTCACGCGAATGCCCGCCACCGCCAAAGGTTACGTCCACGTATACACCGTCGGGCTTTATGTTTAGCCCATCAATGCTTTCTTGTAATAGTACGGGGGTGTGATACTTGCTCATTTTTCTAGTTCGATGTTTCCTAATATATTTTCTGCCAATTGAGCAAATTCTGCCTCATCGGGTACATTGTTTTCGTATAGTTCTTTTGCCCAAATTTCTATTTTCTTGTCTTGCCCCGACAGATATACCACTTTATCAACCTCTATTTGGTCAAGCAAGCGTTTGGGTAACAGTAGTCTGTTGTTGTTGTCTAAAATTAGCTCTGCTGTGCCTTTGTAGAAAGCTCGCAAAAAGCGGCTGTGTTCTTTATTGTATGGATTTAATTTCTTGCGAATGAGTTCGTTTTGATGTTCCCATTCTGTCCATGTATAGAGAATTAAACATTTTTCGTAAATGTCTTTTTTGAGCACAAAGCGATCCTGCCCAGACACGTTCGGCATCTGTTTTTTGAACGAAGACGGAAAAACTATTCTTCCTTTCGCATCTATTTTGCACTGATTATCACCTACAAAGCTATCCATCAAAACACATTTCTTTCAATTGGTAAAATTACAAAAAAAATACCACTTCTACCCACTTCCATACATTATTTCCCACTTTTTTCCGTGCTGTTTTTTTGTTTCCTAACAAAAGCTTTTGTTTATAGGCATTGGAGCGTTTTTTATTTTATGAAAATATTGTTTTTTTCTGATCGAAGAGCTCAAAGCATCTATAAGCCTTCGACCTGTTTGATGTACCTTATGCAAATATATTTGATTATTGATCTTTTCATTTTGCTGCGCTACATACGGAGCTACTTATGAATTATCCCTATAAAATTTAGAGGTATTCGAGGTCTTGGCAACATTTGTGTTTCTTTATTTTTTCGAGAATAAATTTATTTTACAGTCTTTTTCTTAGTATATTTGTCGATGTAGCTTGAAAGCATTTCGTACGATTTTGCTTATGTAAAGTCTGCATCTGGATGTGGCTTGCGCTCTCATCGAAAGTTATTATTAGAATGATTTGTAGAAAATAATAGAACTCTATTTGTAAAATATATAATAATGACTAAAAAGGAGTTTTTCAAAAATCTCGATGAAATAATATCAGATAAAATTTATCTGACAGAGCATCTTGATGAATTGAATAAAGAGATTAAAATTAATCATTGGTCGATTGGGATTGATTCCGAGACTGCCAAAAAGGTTGATAATGACGATTTACAAGACTTTTTAAGAAAAATGGTTAAAAATAGATTTGAGCAACTTGATAAATCGGATAAAAATATGAACTTGATATTTTATTCCTGATTTGATGAGCAGGCGGGAAATTTGAATTTGTAGATTCACTTGATGCAATAATTAATGACTTTTTAAACTCAAGGTATTTGGATGATATTCCTTGCGATGAACTTGAAAATGTACCTGGCGATTCTGATGATATAAAAAAAACTGGTCTCAAATTAACCGTTTATAAAGAAAAAATAGAAAAAGCACGAAAGCAACAATAACTCTTTTAGGAAAATACAAACTTGCTGATACATAGACATCAAAACCACAAATAGGAAAACTTTCTTTAAAGACCATGGCTTTGTTACATTTAAGAAATAAATATGTGAAATGATATTAATTTTACAAAAAAACAGAGAAACTTCAACAAATATTAGAGAACTCAAAACTTACAGAAGAAAAGATCGAAGTAAATTTATTGCATCCCGTCTTAGATACAATTGACA
>JAOZTL010000126.1 GCA_029942205.1 Bacteroidales bacterium
TTTAAAAATCAGCAAACGGTGATTGTAGGTTAATTGTAAATTTTTTATTTCTTTAATTTCATCAAAACGCTTGGTCGATTCCACAAAATCAGTATGTTGAAACAAGCGATATTGTGCCGAAATCAAATTATTCAATGCCTTGATGTAGTACTCTATTTTTGGTACAATCATTTCGGGACTCTGTTCAAACAAATAAAGCCATTTTTGAGCATATTCGCTTGCTCTGGCTGGATCTTGAATAAATAAATAATACCCAACAAAAGCCTGATAAAGAAACATTTTTTCGTTAAAACTTAACTTATCTTCATCAAAAGCAGGAAGTGAACTATACAAAAACCGATTTGCTATTTCAAAATCTTTCGGATTACGAATAAATCCAATTTGTAAATAAAACACATACAATTTTATAGCTAAGTTCTGAAAATTACGTGTATTCTTGATTGCTTCGATTAAATATTCTGATTCTTGAGTAATTTCAGTCGCATCGTGCTGAATATCAAAGAAAATTGATTTGGTTAATAACTTTTTCTCAAATTCAACCAATTCAAAAAGCAACAAAATTTTATCGTTATTTTTAGCTATTTGCCGTGCTTTTTGTATTATTTTCCATGATTGCTCATATAATGATTTATTATACAAAATATTCGCATAATTCAAATACTCCCTAATTTCTATTTCAACATCATTATCGGAATTATAATTAGCCAAACTTTGTAATATTAAGCCGTATAAATGTGCTTTTTGATTAGACAACTGGCTCGTTTTCAATTCTTTTCCTAATTTCAACTTACTTTCGTCATATTGCTGCTGTTTGTCAATTTGATTGAACAGTAAGATGAATTTTTTGTTAGAATTATCCTTTCCTCTCGAATAAAATAATTTAAAATACCGTTTTTCGGCACTATTTAATGATTTTATTAACTGAAATAGCTGATCTGATCCTTGTTTAGACATCGTTGTTTTGCTTCCTTAAATCGTCTGTAATACAAGACTTTTCGTTTAATTATATACTTTTTAATGCCGTAAATATCATAAAAAATAGCTTTACAAACAAACCAAAGTTGCATAAAATTGCATCATCATTAAAAACAAAGGAAGCAAACGTAATAAAAAATCGACACGCTTGTCCTCATAAATAAATGATTATCAATAAATTAATCACACAACAGAACTTAAATTGAATAAAAAACAATAATGAGCGATAAAATTTACATTTTCGACACGACACTCCGAGATGGAGAACAAGTACCTGGTTGCCAATTAAATACAGTTGAAAAAATAGAAGTAGCTAAAAACTTAGAGCAACTAGGAGTAGACGTTATCGAAGCGGGCTTTCCTGTTTCAAGTCCAGGCGATTTTAATTCGGTGGTCGAAATATCCAAAGCAGTGAACCGACCGACCATTTGCGCCCTGACACGTGCCGTGGAAAACGACATAAAAGTGGCTGCCGAAGCTCTACAATACGCCAAACATCCACGTATACACACAGGAATAGGCACATCGGATTTTCATATTTACTCGAAATTAAACTCGTCGCCCGAAGAAATTATCGAGCGAGCGGTGGCTGCTGTAAAATATGCAAAACGTTTTGTAGAAGACATCGAGTTTTATGCTGAAGATGCCGGGCGCACATCCAACGAATATTTGGCACGTGTGGTGGAAGCAGTAATTGCGGCTGGTGCTACGGTAATCAATATCCCCGACACGACTGGATATGCACTTCCTGACGAGTTTGGGGCGAAAATAAAATACTTAACCGAAAATGTAAAAAATGTTCATAAAGCAATACTTTCGACACATTGCCACAACGATTTGGGAATGGCTACCGCAAACACGCTTTCGGGTATTATGAATGGCGCACGACAAGTGGAGGTTACACTCAACGGAATCGGCGAACGTGCTGGAAATACCTCGCTCGAAGAAATTGCCATGATTCTGAAAACACGCAAAGATTTACCTTATCACAGTAACATAGAAACTAAACGAATTTACAAAACTAGCCGTCTTGTTTCAACGTTAATGCGTATGCCTGTACAACCAAATAAGGCTATTGTTGGGCGTAATGCTTTTGCACATTCATCGGGGATTCATCAGGATGGTGTACTAAAAAATAGGGAAAATTACGAAATTATTGACCCTGTCGATGTTGGAATCAATCAATCGTCTATCATACTGACTGCCAGAAGTGGGCGTGCAGCTTTGAAGCATCGCTTAGACGTTATAGGCATTCAATTATCTAAAACAGAACTGGATACGGCTTACGATAAATTTCTAATTATAGCCGACAGAAAAAAAGATATTCTTGACGAAGATTTGGTTCTAATGCTGAATTTGAAAAAAGAAGACAAACACAAAATAACGATCGATCACTTACTCGTTATTTCGGGGCAAACCCCAATGCCTACTGCGATTGTTCGCCTAAACGTAGACGGAAAATTGATGGAAGCAACAAGTACAGGAAATGGTCCTATTGATGCTACTTTTTCGGCAATAAAAAAGATTTTAAACAAAACGGTTGTTCTCGAAGAGTTTCTTATTCAGGCAATTACACGAGGAAGCAATGATTTAGGAAAAGTACACATTCAGATAAAAAGTAATGAAGTTACGTATTATGGATTTTCTGCAAATACAGACATCGTTACTGCTTCGGCTGAAGCGTTTCTGGATGCCATCGAAAAAACAGGTTTGCGACCTTAAAGTCTTCGACTTTTTTTGATATTGCTCACGCACAATTATACTGAATTATTCATCTAATCAATTAGATAAAATAAATAAAAAATATGAAAACCATTTTTGAAAAAATTTGGGAAAAACACGTCATCAATCAAATTCCTGATGGTCCCGAAGTATTGTATATCGACAGACACTTAATCCATGAAGTTACTAGTCCTCAAGCATTTGAAGGCTTACGGCAACGCAAAATTTCCGTGTTTCGCCCCAAACAAACCACGGCACCTGCCGATCATAATGTACCGACAAAAGGCGAAGTTACCGATCCGCTGTCGAAACTTCAACTAGAAACACTTGAAAATAATTGTGAAGAATTTGATATTCAACACTTTGGTTTGGGACACAAAAACAACGGAGTGGTGCACATCGTAGGTCCTGAACTAGGGCTTACATTGCCAGGAAATACCATCGTTTGCGGCGATAGCCACACTGCCACGCACGGGGCTTTTGGTGCAATTGCCTTTGGTATAGGAACTTCTGAAGTCGAAATGGTAATGGCTAGCCAGTGCTTGTTGCAAAATAAACCTAAAACACTGCGAATCAACGTAAATGGACAACTCCAAAAAGGTATTACAGCTAAAGACATGATTCTTTACATCATCGCAAAGCTAGGCACAGGCGGTGGAACAGGCTATTTCATTGAATATGCTGGCGATGCAATTCGTAATTTATCGATGGAAGCACGAATGACAATTTGTAACATGAGCATAGAAATGGGCTCACGTGGCGGATTGATTGCACCAGACAAGAAAACATTCGATTATCTAAAAAGCAAAGAATACGCCCCAAAAGGTGTAGATTTCGATCAAAAAGTAAGCTATTGGAAAACACTGAAAACAGACGAAAATGCAGTGTTTGACAAGGAATACAGTTTTGAAGCTGCCGACATCGATTGCATGATTACTTACGGAACAAATCCAGGAATGGGGCTGAAATTGAGCGAAACTATCCCTACTTATGCCAATTTAGATAACGAACAAGACAAATTAGGGCTTAAAAAAGCACTTGATTATATGAATTTTAACGAATCTGATAGCATGATTAATAAAGAAATTGATTTTGTATTTATCGGAAGTTGCACCAATGGGCGTATAGAAGACATGCGAGCGGCAGCAGAAATTGTAAAAGGACACAAAAAAGCCAATCATGTTACCGCATGGATTGTGCCTGGATCGCACAAAGTACGCCAACAAGCCGAATCGGAAGGTTTAATTGAGATTTTTAATCGAGCCGACATCGAAGTCAGACAGCCTGGCTGTTCGGCTTGCCTTGCGATGAACGACGATAAAGTACCAGAAGGAAAGTATTGTGTATCAACATCAAATCGAAATTTCCAAGGACGACAAGGTCCTGGCTCACGCACCTTACTCGCTAGCCCGCAAGTGGCAGCAGCAGCAGCTGTTTTCGGCAAAATCGTTAATCCTAATTCTATCTAAAGTCTTCCGAAAGTTCAATTAGTAAATGCAACACTTTATTTGCTTACGTATTTATACTGAAATGCTATTAATTTTGTCCAATTCCTTACTTAATATCAACAAAATGAACAAACTTATTACAATCACATCCAGCTGTATCCCTTTAAATATAGAGAATGTGGATACTGACCAAATTATTCCTGCTCGATTCTTGAAAGCTACCGACAAAAAAGGTTTTGGCGACAATTTGTTTCGAGATTGGCGGTATGATAAAAAAAACGAGCCTGTGTCTGATTTTCCTCTTAATCAAACGAAATATAACGGACAAATTCTTGTGGCTGGGAAAAATTTCGGAAGCGGATCCAGCCGTGAACACGCCGCTTGGGCACTAGCTGGCTTCGGTTTTCGAGTGGTTATTTCCAGTTTTTTTGCTGATATTTTTAAAAATAATGCACTAAATAATGGAATTTTACCAATACAAGTAAGCGAAATGTTTCTACACTCACTTTTTCTGAAAATAAATGAAAACCCTAAAATCCAATTAGTTGTCGATTTGCCTGCCCAAACGGTTTGTATTCAAAATGAAAGCTTATGTGAGAATTTTGAAATAAATACCTATAAAAAAGAATGCTTATTGCATGGATTAGACGATATTGATTATTTATTAAAAAGTAAACCTGAAATAGAAAAATTTGAAATGCAGTATCAAAATGAGACAGAAGCATAATGACTGACAAAAATGAAATAACGATTGAAATAATGGACACAACGCTGCGAGACGGCGAACAAACCGTTGGCGTTGCATTCAATACTACCGAAAAACTGTCTATTGCCCAGCTCCTACTCAAAAACGTAGGCGTGGATCGATTAGAAATTGCTTCGGCTAGGGTTTCGGATGGCGAATATGAAGCTGTACAAAAAATAACGGAATGGGCTAAAGAAAACAATTATTTACAAAAAATAGAGATTCTTGGCTTTATTGACGGTAAAACTTCGCTAAACTGGATACAAAAAGCTGGCGGAAAAGTGGTTAATTTGCTTTGCAAAGGATCTGAAAATCACCTCAAACACCAATTGCGAAAAAGTGCAGACGAGCATATTTCGGACATAAAAAAAGCAATTACGTATGCTAAATCGTTGGATTTATCAGTCAATTTGTATTTTGAAGATTGGTCGAATGGAATGCTGTATTCATCTGATTATGTGTTCACTCTGGCTGATGCTCTCCAAAACGAAGCTATCGAGCGAATCATGTTGCCCGATACACTAGGCATACTAAACCCGACACAAACATTTGATTTTTGCTCGCAAATGACCGAAAAATATCCCAACACCCACTTTGATTTCCATGCACATAACGATTACGATTTGGCTACCGCTAACGTATTTATGGCAATGAAAGCAGGCATTCGAGGCATTCATGCTACGGTAAATGGACTTGGCGAACGTGCAGGAAACGTTTCTTTGGCAAGTGTAGTTGGCATATTGAACGATCAACTAAAACTAGCGAATCGAATAAATGAATCGAAATTGGTCAAAATAAGTAATTTAGTCGAATCGTTTTCGGGCATGCGAGTTCCTGATAATAAGCCTATTATCGGTGAAAATGTTTTCACACAAACCTGTGGTGTTCATGCCGATGGCGATCAGAAACACAATTTATATTACAACAATTTAAGCCCCGAACGTTTTGGACGCATCAGACAGTATGCACTCGGAAAAACATCGGGAAAAGCAAATATTTTAAAAAATTTGAAAGAATTAGGGCTTGAACTCGATAAAGAATCGATCAAAAAACTTACAACTAGAGTTATTGAGCTTGGCGACAAAAAGGAAAGTGTTACGAAAGAAGATTTACCTTTTATTATTGCAGATATTCTGGATAATAAACAAATAGAAAAGACAATTATTATTAAACATTTTAATCTTTCACTTGCCAATGGGCTAAAACCTATTGCTAATATTATGGTCGAAATTGACAAGAAAAGTTATGAGGAAAGCTCGGTTGGTGATGGACAATACGATGCTTTTATGAAAGCATTATGGAAAATATACGATCAATTAGGTAAAATACACCCGATATTGATCGATTATTACGTCAGTATACCGCCTGGCGGAAAAACGGATGCTCTAGTGGAAACAATTATTAGCTGGCATTACAAAAATAAGAATCTAAAAACTAGAGGATTATCCTCCGATCAAACAAAATCTGCCATTAGAGCAACCGAAAAAATGTTAAACTTAATAGAAATAATGTAAATAATTATAAATTATGACTTACAAAATAACCGTATTATCAGGCGATGGAATAGGTCCCGAAGTAATGGAACAAGGGCTAAAAGTACTAGAATCTGCTGCAAAAAAATATAATTTTGATATAGAAATAAACCATGCATTAATTGGTGCTGTGGCTATCGACGAAACGGGAAATCCGCTACCCGACGAAACTATCGAAAAATGCGAGGCTGCCGACGCTGTATTGCTAGGTGCAGTGGGGCATCCGAAATACGATAACGATCCGCATGCCAAAATTCGCCCCGAACAAGGTTTGCTCAAAATAAGAAAAACACTTGGTTTATTTGCCAATATTCGCCCAGTGAGTACCTATGAAATTTTATACGATAAGTCACCAATTAAAACAGAACGCATCAAAGGCGTTGATTTTGTAGTGTATCGTGAACTAACAGGCGGTATTTATTTTGGGAAAAAAGGAACATCGCCTGATGGAAAATCTGCTTTTGATACCAGCGAATATCATGTAGACGAAATCGACCGTATCGCCAGATTAGCCTTTGATGCAGCATTAAAAAGACGGAAAAAATTATGTTTAGTCGATAAAGCAAATGTAATTGAAACTTCACGATTATGGAGAGCTACGGTAGATAAAATTGCTGCCGAACCACAGTATGCCGAAGTGGAATATTCATCCATGTTTGTAGACAATGCTGCTATGCAATTAATACAATGGCCTACGCAGTTTGATGTCATTTTAACCGAAAACATGTTTGGCGACATTATCACCGACGAAGCTTCTGTAATCCCAGGATCAATGGGATTATTGCCATCATCGTCGGTCGGAACAAGTAAAGCATTATTTGAACCCATACACGGATCGTATCCTCAAGCGGCTGGAAAAAACACCGCTAATCCAATGGCAACCATACTTTCGGTAGCTATGATGCTCGAATATTTGAATCAAGATGCAGCTGGCAAAGCGATTCGGGATGCCGTAAATGATGCTCTGACCGCCTCGTTCGTTACCGAAGACATCTCTAATGAAAATCCCAAAAGTACAAGCGACGTTGGCGATTGGATTTGTGAACAGATAAATGCATAAAAATCAATCATCGCATGATTTTATCACATCATGCGATGACTCTAAATTTAGTCTAAAATCTGCTTTAGAGCCTCGCTAGCCTTTGTTACAGGCATTTTGCATGTTTTATTTTGACAAACAAAAATTTGGGATTTCGTTTCGGAATAACGCCTTTTGAGCAAAGCAATATTACTTTCTCCTTCGCTACCTGCATACACCACGTTGGGAATGAACACCTTATCAATAAGTTTTTTGTGTTTAAATGCTTTATCTCCCACCAAAGCCACCTCGTATGTTCCATAAGCAAAACGTGCAAATAAAATCGCCCAATTGGAGTAATACTCGCCATTTTGGAAAAGTTTCGGCAAAGAATTAGTAAGCATTTGCTCGGCTATTTCGAGATAATTATCCTCGTAAAACAACTTCGACAAAATAAATAAATTATTTGCCATACTAGAATTCGAGGAAGGAATCACATTATCGTGCAATTCCATTTTTCGAGCAATTAATTTTGCATCCAAATCAGAAGTATAAAAAAACATGCCTGACTTACTATCAAAAAAATGATTTAAGCAATAATCTACAAGTTTTTTAGCAAGTAAAATCCATTTTTCATCAAATGTTTCTTGATATAAC
>JAOZTL010000127.1 GCA_029942205.1 Bacteroidales bacterium
ATTGCTTGGATATAACCTAATACATTTAACTTAATAGAAATAAAGGCATTACGAACAACAAAATCTTTTAAATGTAATTCTTTATAAGATAAAAATACAGCTTGTGGTGACGGAAAAGTTCCCTTACTTACAAACGAATTAAGAATGACGGCATCTAAGCCTAAACCTAACTCTTCGCCTTCGGGTTCATAATTATAAGTTGCATCTCCTTTTTCTATATTGACACTAATAGATGCTTCTGTTTTTTTTCCTGCCGAATCTGTAACTAAAACGTGGTATTCTCCTTCCTTAGATACAAAAATACCTCCGTCTCCATCTACTTTTTTCTCGAAATTTTCAGGTCCTGTCCATTCGTAAGTATAAGGCTGAGTGCCATTACTTGCGTTAAAGGATATTTGAGGCTTCTCGAATGGGAATGTTGCTAACCACCAAACGAAAAGAAAAAATATCAACCCAATTATTTCAATAATAATAACTGTTCTTTGGGGTAACTCATGATCTATTTTAAACAAATTTTTCATATAAGTTTTTTTATCTAAGGTCTTCGACCCATTTGATGTTGCTTACGTACTTATGTAAAATTATTATGATAATAATTCAACTAAAATACTCTTCCTTTTTGATGTTGCCTACGCACTTACATAAAATCATTATAATAATGACTTATTAAAAGTAAATATACAATTGATTTTATCCCTCCTAATTAGTTCTTTAGTAGCTGAAATTCAGTTCGTCGATTTTGTGCCCGTCCATCTTCTGTATCATTAGAAGCTACTGGTTTGTCAGGTCCATTACCTAATATTACAAATCTGTTCGGATCAAAATTATGTACTTTTATTAAATAATCGGCAACAGCTTTGGCTCTTTTTTTAGATAATTTTCTATTCATTCCTGCATTTCCTGTATTGTCGGTATTTCCTTCAATACGAATACGTGCATTTCCGAAAGATTTAGCAATTGCCAAAAATTCATTATCAATAATGTATTTCATATTATCATCTAAAGTAGACGATCCTGTAGCAAAAGATATTTTTACTGCTTTCGTTGATATTGCTTCACTTGATACAACATCTTCTGTTGCTGCTGTAAATTTAACTGCATTTTCTGATTCATGTTCTGCTCCAGAAAGATTAATCGCTGAAATAACACTTGGATTTCCAATTAATCTCCAACTAGGAATTGGTTCAGTAATATAACCTGCTTTGGTGTATTTTGTTTCCATTGTATTATACATTTGTTCACCTGTTACTCCATTATAATCTCTATTTAATCCAAAAAAGTTTAGATTATCTCCATAAGTACACAAGCGAGCATTATTGATAGCATCATAACAAAAATCCTCAGGTTGCAATAATCCTTCTGCCAATATTTTTGCTGCTTTATGCTTTGCTTCATCTGATTGATTAATTTCAGATGCTCCAATCAGCCACCCCTCAACTAGTTTTATCATATCTGCTTTGTTTTTGTCCAAAACACTCTTTTTTACAACAAAAACATCTGCAATAATATTAGATGCTTCTTTAGTACTTTGAAGAATTTTTGATCCTTTTACTTTTTCTACACAATCGGCATCATCAGGACTCCAAACTACTGCTGCGTCTACTTGTCCTTTTTTAAATAAATCGGCTGCATCGATTGCACTAGCCACTTGTACTGCCTCAATATCATCGTATTTCATGTTTGCTGCATCCAGCAACCACAACAAAAATGTATGGCTTGGTGTCATTTCTGCAAAAGCAATTTTGAGTCCTTTCAAGTCTTTCATCTTATTGATTCCACGACGCACAACGATTGCATCACCTCCTCGAGACCAGTCTGCCTGCATAATTACTTGTGGCTCTAAATCTTGAAATCCATTTACTTCTGTCGTAAATGCATCAATAGTAGCCCAAAGCAAATCCACTTCTCCTGCTTTCCATGCACTACGTGAGGCATTAAAGTCATCAAGAACTTTAAAATCGACCATAAAACCATAATCTTTATAAAATCGTGATTCTTTATTGGCTGCAAATCCTTCATTAAAATATTCGCCTCCTGCGTATCCTCCCCAAGTAACGACTCCAACGGTATATACTTTTTCTCCGTCGAAATCTGTATTGTCATTGCTTCCAAATACATCTTCGCCTGGAATTATAATATCTTTTAATGGAGTATAATACACCACTGCTACCAAAGCTGCTCCTAGGGCTGCTACCAATAGTAATTTTGATAAAGGTGTTAATTTTGATTTCATAGTTCTAAGTTTAATCTAAATACAAATTAATGAATCACAATACTGTGATATGAATATATTTTTATATATTTTTTGGAATATTAACTAAATAAATTATTATAATCACTTACATTACCAATATCTTTTGGCTTTTCTTTTTCTTGTTCTTTCTCTAATCCTGGAACTTCTGGTGTATCACCTAATAAGAAAGACATTCCATCGGCTTCCATTTTTTCTAACAATTCAAGACCTTCTTGCTCGTATACTCCATTTTGTAAATCGACACTGTCAATAAAGCTACCAGAAATCTCAATAAATCGTTCCATTTCTCCTATTTTATTATGAACATCATCTACAATAGCTTCGGTTGCCATATCAAACATTTGTTTCTTATCTGGGTCGCCACTAATAATATTCATTGCACTTTTCATTGCCGAATGACCTGCTTTTAGTGCCTTGTATTCTTGTTTACGCATACGCACCTCATTTTCAGTATCTTTTATTAAATACCCCGAGTTTCTATGAATTTTAGACAAAACTCGGTATAATAATTCCATTTTATTTAAAAGCTTGGTATAACGATCATTAGATTCTTTTAATCGACCAAATTGACGCGTATTAATGGCAACCAGCTCCATGTTATTTTTCTTCTTCGCTTGTTCTGCCATTTTCAGATTTTGAGACATTTCCTGCTTATTCTTGTCTATCAAACGCTGTAATTTGGATGTTTGTCCCTTCAATTTACCAATATGCGTATTCATTTCACGCAAATTCTTGTATAAATAATCGACATACGATTCGAGTATCTTTATGGGATCAATCTGTACAAATAAACCTGTAATCCAGCGCATAAAACTTTTATACATGTACCATACCAAGTTTCTGAATTTGGGATCAATCAGTACATATAATACAACAATTATTCCTACTCCTAATAAAATTGCTGTAAGCATACTCTGCAACATGGATATAACAAATGCCGATATTGCTGTCCAAAAGAAAGCAAACAAAACGACTAAGCCGATAATAAAAATTGCTCCAGTAACTCCTTCTGGTCGCTTCCAGAAGCTTTTAATTTTTTGTTGGGTTGTTGAATCTATCATTTTATTTTAAATTGAAAGTTTCTTATTTATAACTAATTTCTATTTTTTAATATTTAATTCTTGTACTTTTGCTACGTTATTTGTTATCTGATTGGCAACTAAATCAAACGTGTGGCTAAAATCTTTTTCGGTTTTCTTTATTTTATCCTCTGCTCCCGAAATTGTTTCTCTTACTTTATCGGCATGAGCTTTTGCATCATTTATTTCTTGTGTTAATGATTTGATTTGCTCTGCTTTCATTTCCATTTCTTTTTCGATCAATGCTATTTCTTGCTGCTTACCCACAATTTGACCTTCTGTTTGCATTTTTAGGGCTTCATAAAATTTTTTTTTCTCATTATTAAGAACTTCTAAATAATAGCTTGCACTTTCTTCTATTTTTTGTATCGTTAGCCCTTTGGCCGAAAGGGTCGCCAATACGGTTTGTATTTTTAATTTATCGTCTAACGGCAAATCTTTCATTGCCATCAAAGCTTCCATAAACTCTAAATAGTCCTCGCCTGGCAAATTAGCTTTTGCAATGGCTTGTGTTAGAGATTCAAATATTTTTCCATTTACCTCACCTTTTCCTGCGTTTGCTTGGGATGTAGGCTTTTGAATAGGAGAAACAGGAGATACTGGTGAAGTCTGCTTTTGTGGTTCAGTAACTTCTTTTTTTTCTGTAATATCTGCATTTGTTCCATATTCTTCTTCAGGAACAACAAATAAATTTTTTATTTTATTAAAGTTTAAAGCCATTTATTTTTTATTTAATAATTCTTATTTATACGTAATTACTGGACTATTTCTATTTTTCCATTCTTTCGACAACATAACTTAGCTATATCATTCCCAAAGTAAATGTATATAAAAAAAATGAATTTCTGCTATTTTTTTTAATTTTTTCTCAAAGATAATTATTCTTTCTGAAATAAGTTTAGATTCCTTTCTTTATTTTTAGTAAATTGCCATTTATACTAATGAGCTACTTAAAAATGCAAAATTATTTTTTTTTAACTATTTATTAGTTTGGTCTAAAAAGACCTGTCAGTTTTGGTTTAGCAAAAAGCAATTATCTTAATTTATTTATTTACAATTAATTAACAAAATCTGACAGGTCTGATATTTGCAAAATGAACCTTATTTAGACTGGACTTATTACTTATACTGAATTGCTGTTATAATTGTGATTTAGAAAATGAATTATTTTTTGTTTGTTTTTATTCATAAAATTCTTGCATAGCCTGTGTTATAGAATAATTTTATGAGTGAAAACAGGCAGAAAAGAAACGTTTTAAATTTATAATTATGATAGCATTTCAGTATAAAAGAGTATTTTTATCTAAAATATTCCAAAAACGCCGTCTGGTGTGTGTCCCAAATATCGAAGCCAAGTTTCGCCCCAAATTACAATTAAAATCCAGCCGATAACCAACATCGTAAAGCCATATTTAAAAGTGTCCGACCAGCTGTAATGATCTGTAACATAAAGCAATGCAGCAGGTTTACTATTAAATGGCAATGCGTAAACGTGCTCAATTAATAATGCAACAGGAAATGCAAGGCTCATTATGCTAAATCCAAACCGTTGTGCAACGCCTATCGCAATAGGCACGAAAATGAGAGTACGCATGGTTTTGGATTGAAAAACGAGCGAGCTAAATATCATGCCCGATGTGAGTAATAGGTACAAAATCCAGAAAGGAGTGCCTTCTTTTAATCCCAAAGCGTCGAAAAGTGCGCCTACACTGAGTGCTGCAAGATCGGTAGCCGATAGTCCTGCTCCCAAAGTATAAGCTCCTGCCGAAAAGAGCAATAAATGCCAAGGAATGTCTACATCGTTCCACTTTACAATTCCAATTTTTGGTAAGAGTGCAATTACAGCACCTAAAAATGCAACGGCTGTTTTACTTATTCCATGATAACTATCTGTAGCCCATAATATAAGTACGCCTACAAAAATTAAGATAGATTTAACTTCATCAAAATTTATTTTGCCTAATTTTTCGTATTCTTTACGTAGCATTTGCATTCCACCTTCTATTTGTGGCTTACGTTCTTCTTTTGGTATAGGAAAAATAATTTTTGTTCCAACAAACCAGCCAATCACGATCAAAATAAGTGCTAACGGAAGTGCAGATGCCGTCCATGTGCCGTACATAAAATCTTCTATGCCTAATGCGCCTGCAATCATTGCTCCTGCTAGTAAATTGGCACCCGAACCAGTGATAAATGCCCCTGCCGAAATATTTATTTGAAATAAGTTTTGTAAAACCAGGTTTCGGCCAAAATTATTTCTGTTTTTCCCACCAGTAGAACCATAAACGGCTGCAATAACCATAAAAATGGGTAATAAAATTGCTGCTTTGGCGGTTGTGGCCGAAATAAAGGCAGAAAGTACCAAATTGATAATAATAAAACTCAAAAAAACGAGTCCTGCATTTTTTCCAAATTTGAGAATCAACCAGAGGGCAAAGCGTTTAGCTGATTTTGTTTTTACGAGCATACTTGCCAGTATAAACGATAATATGTTTAACCACATTACTTTATGTCCTAATTGATGATAGGCATCTACTTCTGAAATTACATTTGTTAGCACCAATGCAATGATAAGTATTAATGAAGTAAGGTAATTAGGAACAGCTTCGGTAATCCACAAAATAATAGCTGCTAAAAAAATGGCTAGCATAAATGAATTTTTATGCCCGAAAGCTTTCATTTTTAGTTTGTTCCATAAGGATGTTTCTGTTTCCGAAAAGCGTGTTAGTAGTTCTTCTTCGTTGGTAGATTTGTTGGCTTTTATTTTTGTTTCTATCGATTGGTAGTGTTTTTCCGAAGCTGGAAAATCTGTAATATTAGCGTGATAAAATACTTTTTGTGGATTGTTGTATTCTACGGCTGCTTTTTTGTTAAGATTCTCTGGCTCAACATTGTACAGGAAAGAAATTTCAAAAATAAAACCAAATAAGATAAATACAAGTATTGCTAAAGGTGCGCCTAAAATAGCCATCCATTTTTCAAATGTGCTTTTTTCTCGAACTGGAAGTTTCTCTATTTTGTAATTGTTCATGTCTAAAGGGTCAAGCTCTTTAGTCGATTTGGTTTTTTCAGGGTCAGTCATGACGTAAAAATTTTAGATTTTAGATTTTAGATTTCAGATTGGCTAACGCTTGAATGGTTTCCTTAAAAGCAATTGTAATCTTTAGACAAAAATGTCTCTTTTCAAAAATCGATAATTTTGATATAAATTTATTAATAATTAATAAAAAGTACGCAAGTTAAGCGATGACGCTTCGAGGTGCAAGCACGCTCGAAGGTCTTAATCGCAAAGTTTAGATATTATGCTAAGTACTCGCACAAAGTTTTCAGGTATTTACTTTTGTATAATTAACTATTTGTAAATGCTTTGCATAAATGCGTAAGCAACATTAAATAGCACTTAGTGCTTACCAATTTTTATAAGGATTTTTCATTATCATAGAGTTGTAATATTTTACATCTCCAGTAACTTCTTCTCCTAACCATTCTGGCTTGTCAAAAGCTTCGTCTTCTGAGCTTAATTCCACTTCAGCAACAATTAATCCTTCGTTATCACCATAGAATTCATCTACTTCATACGTGTGTTTGCCTACGTTTACCAAAAAACGAGTTTTGTCGATTACGCCTGGTTCACAAAGCTCTAAAAGCTCGTTTACTTCTGCTGTTGGAATTTCTTTCTCCCACTCGTAGCGTGATGCGCCCGATTTGCTTCCAATTCCTTTGATCGTAATGAATCCTTTTCCGCCTTTTAGTCTTACTCTTACTGTACGTTCTGGTACTGAAGATAAATATCCTTGAGTAATTCTCTGTTCTTTAGTTACAAAGCTTTTGAAATCACCTTTAACCAAAAATTTACGTTCTATTTCTTGTGCCATACTATTTTTATTTTCTATTTACTAATTGTTAATTATTATTTAGTTGACTACAACTGATATTCAGCTTTATAGAAATAATAAATAGTCAATAATAAATAATAATTGCTTTAGTTTGCTAAAGGCTTGTTAATCATTCCAATAATTCTCTTGATAGCTTGTAGGTAGTTTAAATTTTCAAAACCTTCTAAACCAACATCTTTCATCGTTTTCTTAATGTCTTCTACTTCTGTAGATTCAGAGTTGATTGTAACTACTTTTGCGCCGTTGATCAATACACTTCCGTATTCACAAATTGTATCGTTTACCATATACCCGAAACGTTGTTTGTGAACTTTCACTGCTTGTAGGTCAGCATGAGCATCAACCATTGCAATGAACTCATCGTAAGAATATTCGTCTTTGTCTAGCTTTGGTAATCCGTCTACTTTGAATGCAGGAAAAACGTCATTTTCCAAAACACTTGCTTTAATCGGAAATTCACCTTTCATTAATGGATTCCACTGCTCTAAACCGTCAACTGTCTGAACATAAGTTTTGATGTCCATTTTTCCGTCTCTGATTTTTGTGTTGTTCACATCGTTTGTGCGAGAAAGGATATAAATCTCATCTGATTCACGTTCCCATACTTTCTTTGGAACTGGCATTGATAATCTTGCCATTATAGCTGCTTGTGCTGTAAAATCTTGTCCGAATGTACGGAATTCGAATCTTGGTTTTGAAATCTCACCGATTTTCATTTCTGGTTTTGCCATCTTACTTAAAATTATTATTTATTAATTATTATTTTAAAAACTTTATTCTTAATCGCACAATTATTTCTTTCAGTTGATGATTGTTAAAATGCTAAATTGTTATTTCTAATTTTAATCTAGGATTTT
>JAOZTL010000128.1:0-1180 GCA_029942205.1 Bacteroidales bacterium
GAACGCAAATTAAATAACATATAACAGTTATACTCGTTCATTTGTCCTTTAACTTCCTTAAAAAAATCCTTTAATAGCGGTGCTATTGGCAGATTTTTTAAGTCGTTAAAGAACAAAGCAAGTTCGCCTAACTATTATTTATAGCTTATTTAATTTATGTTCCTAAATAGATTTTCGTATATTTGTACTATGACAAAAAATAGTTTAACACTTCTTTCTTTAAACCAAAAAGTTCACGATTGCCTAGAAACACAGTTAGAACAACGCTATTGGATAACTACCGAAATTAATGAACTAAATAGTAATAGAAATGGACACTCATACCTGGAATTAATTGAAAAAGATGAACTTACAAATAAAATTGTTGCAAAAAGTAGAGCAATAATATGGGCATTTACTTACCGAATGCTCAAACCATACTTTGAAAGTATTACAGGAGAATCGCTAAAAAGTGGCATCAAAGTATTGATCCAAGTTAGTGTCTCTTTTCATGAAATTTATGGAATTAGTTTAACTATTTATGATATTGATCCGAGTTATACGCTTGGAAAAATTGCACAACAAAAAGAACAAACCATAAAGCAACTAGAAGAAGACGGCATTATAAACATGAACAAGGAGCTTAATAGACCTTATGCTCCTCAAAAAATTGCAATTATTTCATCAGCCACAGCTGCGGGTTTTGGTGATTTTCAAGATCAACTCCATAAAAACAATTATGGATTTCGTTTCTACACAAAGCTATTTCCCGCCATCATGCAAGGTGAACGAACCAAAGATTCTGTCATCAGTGCACTAGATAAAATATACAGTTATGAGTCCTTTTTTGATTATGTTGTCATTATTCGGGGTGGTGGTTCTAAAGCCGATTTGATTGCTTTTGATGATTACGAACTTGCTGCAAATATTGCACAATATCCACTTCCTGTTCTTAGTGGAATCGGGCACGAACGTGATGAATCTGTGGTAGATATGGTTACTCACGTTGCTTTAAAAACTCCCACGGCTGTTGCGCAATATTTAATTAATCAATTAACTTCAATAAATGATGAATTAATACTTATTCAGGATAAAATTCAAAAAATACCATTATTATTATTAAGTAAAGAAAAAACAGTTTTAGATTTAAAAATTCAAAAATTTGCGCATAAAATACAAAAAAAGTTATATGCCCAACGAG
>JAOZTL010000128.1:1190-3089 GCA_029942205.1 Bacteroidales bacterium
AATTACAACTAAAAATAAAAGAAACTTCTCTTAATGAAATTAAAGCAAATATTTTTTTGGTTACTAAATCAATTTCAACACTTAATCAATACAAAAAACATTATAGAGCCATTGAAGTCCACAAAATAAATGAAATTGCAAATAGATTAAAACAATTAAGTAAACAAAAATTAACAGAAAATAAACTAAAGATAAAATTTCATCAAAAAACTATTCAACTATTAGATCCTCAAAATGTACTCAAGCGAGGATTTGCCATCGTTCGGTCTAATGGCAAAATAATCACTAAACAAACAGAAATAAAGAAAAATTCAATAATCGAAATAGAACTAAAGGATGGAAAATTTAAGTCTAAAAAACTATAAAGTTTTCAAAATTTAACGACTTTACCAATTAAATTCTGCTTTGCAGAACTTAATTTTAAAAAATAAATTCCATTATTTAAAAAATCAAGTGAACGAATTGTGTATATTCCCGATTGTTGAGTAATATTTTGTTCATAAAATACCTTTTCACCTGTAATATTAAATAATTCCAAATTTATAGAATCAAATGCAACATTATTATATAATATTATATTCAGATAATTACTAAACGGATTAGGAAATAATTTTATTTTTTGATCGTCTAAATCCAAAAAACCTGTATTATTTGAATATAGATAAGCGGCATAAAAATTAGGAATTCCATATCCTACAAATTTATCAGAATTAGTATATTGTGTCGAACTTTTTTGTACGATATCTATAATTTGCATATTATTCAATTCGGGGCGTGCTTGCCACAAACATGCTAGCATTCCTGCTGCTATAGGAGCAGAAAATGATGTACCATTAGAAAGTTCTGTTGTTCCAGACATACTCAACACAGTAGTACTCAGCCCTTGAGTAACAATATCTGGTTTTACTTGTCCGTCGGCTGTTGGTCCAATAGAGCTAAAATAAGCATAAGCACCATATTTATCGACAGCACCGATAGTTAAAACACTATCGGCATCGGCTGGTGCTGAAATGTATTTCCATGAATTAAATCCCTCATTTCCAGCACTAGTAACAACTAACATGCCTGTACTTGCAGCAAAATCAGCTCCTTGTGTAATAATTGTTGTATTTCCATCCAAATCGGCATAACTATGATCTTGTGCTGCATTATCAAAATCGGTATAGCCCAACGATGACGTAATCATGTCTACACCAATACTATCTGCATATTCAGCTGCTGCCAGCCAATTATGCTCTTCAATCAAATATTCGGATGCTCCTTGCTCGGAACGCAACAGTAAATATTCGGCTTTTGGTGCAGTTCCAACAAATTTATTTGGCAGATTGGCAGCCATTGTAGATAAAACCTTCATTCCGTGCGAATCCGCATCAAAAAGCGAAGTATCGCCATCAACAAAATCACGATAGCCAATAATCTGATTATTAATCCATAAGCTATCAAATGCAGCTAATTGATTTACATGATAAAAGCCAGCATCAAGTACTGCTATTTGCATTCCTTGTCCCATAAACCCTTCGTTATGAAGAAGATGACCGGAAAGCATTTCTATTTGATTTTTGGCTTCTCCATATTCTAATATATTTTCAGCTGTTTGCTGTTTAAGTTCAACTTTAATCTTCTTATTTCTATTTTTTTTAGCTTTTTTTGTTTTTTTATCCGATCTGATAGCTATTGTTTTCACAAAAGATATATAATTTATCGTATCCATCAACAATTTATCTTCCGTGTAAACGACTACAGAATTGAGCCATTTTGAGCGATTCTGAATTTTCAAATTCATTTTCTCTAAGCTATCTACATAGAATTCTGAAATGGGTAAATCCCTATTATTCAATTGAATTCCATATTTGACACGACGAGCAAGTGATTTTTCGGATAAAAATTCATTTGCAACAT
>JAOZTL010000128.1:3099-8073 GCA_029942205.1 Bacteroidales bacterium
TAAGTTTACAATTGATAATGATTTTTATACAGGAATGTATAATTACTATGATTTTTGTCTGCAAAATAAATAAGGTAATGATTAGGCGAGACTTCTATTCCTTGAGAAAATGAATTGGCATAAAAAGCTAATAAAAAAAATACAACTATAATCTTACTTAATTTCATGTTTTTGAGACTTATAATACTATTAAATTAATTTCAATATCCGAATCTTCGGCTAAATCTTCTATATCTTCTTGTAAATATTCTAATTCTTCCTCTTTGCAATACCAATTTACGTCTACTCTTCCTTCTTTGTCTTGATATAATTTTAATAGATCTAAAATATCTAAAATTGAACGTGAAGTCGTTGTGTTATAATAGTCTAGCCTGAAATTAAATGTAATTGGTTTATCTATTTCTTGAATATAATTTTCAATCCAAATCAAAATTTGTTTATAAAATTTAACCGTTTCTTCCAAGTAAGATTCTCCTGATATTTCAAGAATTCCTGTATCAGCATCCAAATTTACTGTTGGTCTAAAATAAACGTCATGTACTCCTGTAATATTCAAATTTTCCATATCAAAAATTATTTATCAATTTTAACCGTTAATGCAAAAAAAGATTTATCATCATCTATTGCAATTACCTCTATATCAAGCGGATTAGACGAAAGCAAAGCAACTTGGATTAGTCCAATATTAGCACCGCCATGTGAGCTTCGAGGACCTCGGCGCTGTTCTCTCTTAAATCGTCTTAATTCATCTCTATCCAGTTGATTTATTGTTTCACATTTATCTACTATTTTATCCAAACTTCCATTATAAATCAGATTTCCTGTTATAAGTTTATAATAATTTTCATGCTCTGTAATAATTAAAGTTCCAATTCCTAAACTAGATTCATTTATTTTAATATTTTCAGCTGAATAACTTGCAACATTTTGTGCTAATTCAATAAAAATACTAAATGTTTTTTTATTAAAAGGTTTATTATCATCTACATCATTCCCTTTTAACATAGAACCAATAGCATAAAGGATATGTCTGTCGAAAGGTCCTTGATAAGACACTTGCGTTTTTTCATTCAACATATAATAATCCCATAAAGTTAAAGCATCCGATTGATTATCCATCATATCCATTTCTATTTATATTTTATTTTAGATTATAATTGAACACCAAAAATCGTAATATCATCTCTCTGATCGGATTCTTGTTGATGTTCATCTAATTTTCGTTTCAAAATTGTTTGTTGATCATAAAGGTTCAATTGAGACATTTCTCTAATAACTTTCATTAATTTTGCTCGACCAAATTTTTTCCGCTTCATATTTCCTTGATCGACATAACCATCTGTGGTTAAATAAATTAAATCTCCTTGCTGAAATATTAATTCCTTTTGCTCAAACTCTTTTTCGGCTCTGGCTCTCAAACGCCTTCCTCCGATCGACTTTACTGTTCCTTTATGGAGTTCTAACTCTTTTTCAGCCTTTCTGTAAGTAAATAATGGTCGTTTAGCTCCTGCAAAAATAACTTTTGTCTCATTTGTTTCTTCATTTTTTTCCAAAGAACACAAACAAACATCCATGCCATCATTATTTTCTGTCTTCTCTTGCATTAATGCAATTTTAATGCCTGAATTCAATTTAGATAAAATATCTTTAGGTTCGGTAATATTTTTTTCATTTACTATTTCATTTAAAATTTGATTTCCGATCATCGACATAAAAGCACCAGGCACACCATGCCCTGTACAATCAACGATAGCAAGAAAGCTTCTGTTTATATCTTTTCTATGCGAAAACCAATAAAAATCGCCACTAACAACATCTTTAGGTTGGAAAAGAATGAAATAATCAAAATATTCTTCCATCATTTCATTCATAGGTAAAATAGCTTGTTGTATGGTTTGAGCATAATTAATACTGTCCATAATATGACTATTTTTCCTTTTAATTTCCTCATTTTTTTTAGCCAACTCGTTATTACTTCGCTTTTTTGCTTGATAATTTCTAAATAAAATAAAAAACACTACTACTAGTAATAAAAACACAAACAAGCCAGATAAAAGCAATGTATTTTGTGCTTTTAATTCCGCTTCCTGTCTTGCAATTAATGTTTTTACTTGCTCTATTTCTTGCTTTTTTTCATTCATCAAAAGCATTGCCTGATACAATTCAATGCTATCTTCTCGTGTTCGTAAATTTAATTTCTTATTTTCTATTTTTATACGAGCCAATTCATAAAGTTCTTCTTCTAAATAAAGCGTACCCTTACTTATTTCCAAACTATTTGTCAAGCTTTGATTATTTTTACGCAATGCTTTTAATTCATTTTCTTTTCTAATAATATCCTCTCTGCTTCTAAAGTCATCGTCATTTATTCCTAACATTTCAGCTTCTACTTTTTTAGGTACTACCTTTTTATCGTCCAAATCATCAAAATTATCAGGAATAACAATCGTCAAAACGTCAGCTTCTGCTATAATATCCTGTGATTTCAATCGTGCAAATTGGACGATTCCTTCAGCTTCTTCTTGGGCTAGAAATAATACTTGATCGGCTTGATCGGTTATTTCTTGAAAATATTTCCGTATAATTTCTTTGTCTTCGACACTTAAATTTTCTATGCTTTTGGCTACACGATTCAATGCTGCTTGTCGTTTTTGTTCTATACGTGCTAAAGCACTTTGTGCCAATATTGTAGTATCAGAATACTCTAAGTCTACATCAAAAAAATTACCTTTTTCATTAAACCGATAAGATGCCACAGTTTCTACTTTGGTATTTGGATCATAATCTGAAGTTATTGGATTTAATTGCACTACAAGATGAGTACTATATTTACTTTTCTCTAAATTTCTAGGTAAAAATGTCGAGACATTTATTTTTTTAGAAATAAACCCTTCTTTCTTAAATTCAATAACAAAATCTTTATCTAAATCTAAGTTTAAACTAAATTTTCCTATTTTACTTGTTTTTTTCGTCAATGTTATTACCTCTTTTTCAAAAACAATTATTTCGGCATCCGATAATATTTTTTTATTATTAAGCAACATTCCTCTAAAATGAAAAACATCTTGTGATTGCACATTTACTGCTACCAGAATAAATATAAGTGATAATAATTTTAATTGTTTTATTTTCATCTATTCAAAAATCATTTTTCCTACAAAGCTTACAAAAACCTAACCATATTTAGGTTTATAAATTGCTTGTATTTTTATTATTATTTTTCAAAAAGTAATCGTTAAGGAACATAAATTAAATAAGCTATAATATAAGACGAAGTTGCTTTTGTTCTTTAATGACTTAGAAATCGGCCAATAGCACCGCTATTTAAGGATTTTTCACGGAAGTTAAAGGACAAATAAACGAGTATAACAGCAATTCAGTATAATTTGCGTTCCTAAATATATAAAAGATTCTTAAAATTAAAAAATATATTCTTTATCTTTTTTATTTTTGATAAATATCTCAAAATAAGGATAAATAACAAAGTTAAAAAAATTGGAAAACTAAATATTTCTTTTAATTTTCAGTCTAATTATTCATTGTTAATTAGCAATATAAAAATCTGTCAATCAATATAATATACAAAAAAATGTTCTCTCTTTCTCTACTACTGAATTGATAATTATATCAAAAAAACTGATTTATGGAATAATAAATTTTATTTTTATTATTTTTTGTGTTGGATAATATATTCGCTCTTCGTAACTCGCATGTCCGTTGTGTGTCAATAAAAAAAGTGTGGTGCTGCGAGTTCCATATTGTTCACTTTGCACGAAAATTGGCGACAACATTCGTTCTATTTCCAGCCCAACGCCAGTTTCTGGTAATTCGGTATCTACTGTAATGTCTTTATTTTTCATTATTTCAAATGCTTTTTCAGCATTAAATACAGTTTCATTTTCAATTATATCATTTATTTCTTTTTTAGCTACTGCTAACTTTTCCCAGGGAGTATCAAGCAATGCATTGCTAACGGCATAAGTTCCTTCTTCTAAAAAATGCACTGAATTTTGTTTGTTTGAAAAATAAGCTACTCGTTCCGAATCAAATAGAATTAGATTATAACCATTATAGTTATTTTTTTGCTGTAAATTTGTCAAGAATGATTCTATCGGTAAGTCTGAAGTCAAATAATCGGATACAATTTCGCCTCTTGTTTTTTTATTAACATCCATTTCGGCAGGAGATCGGAAATTTGTTAATGCCCCAAATTTTCCGTTTTTTGTTACTCCCATCCATGTTCCACCAGCTTTTAAGTCTTTGCCTGCCAATATATTATCATCATTCCACCAATGAAGTTTTTGTGTTGGGCGTTTATAAAATTCATCACGATTTGCAATGGCTATAAATTTATAAATTGGATGATTATTTATAGAAAATACAACAAGGCACATATTTTTTATTTATTATTTTTTTAATAAGGTCTTCGAGTGATTTATACTGCTTTAAAATACGAATAAACAAAGAAAGCAAATTAAATCGTTAAAGGAGTAATACTCATTTATTTTTTTTCAGAAAGCTACAATTTACAAACTGCCATAAACTAAAAGAGGCTGCATAAATGCAGCCTCTTAATCCCAAAAATTAACAAAAACTAAATGATCAGAAATCTATAATTAACATTGATTCCACTTAAAATATAAAATTTTCAGTTTCTTCAATATTATATCATAACCCAAACTATGATATAAACTCTGCATCCTTACTCAAAAAATTAAATGTTAAAATATTTTATTTAATAAAATAACAATTAATTACAAATATTAACCTAATCAAAATTAACAATACAAAGATAAGATCTAAGCCAAAACGATCCAAACCACTATTTAGACTAAAGCTAAAAAACCAGAAATAAATCAATCTAATTTATAATATAAATAACTACTAATAAAGATCTTACAGTTTTATTTTCATTATTTTTTATTTAGGCTAAATCTTAGTTTTTAGTAAATTATCAAAATATTCAATCGTTTT
>JAOZTL010000129.1 GCA_029942205.1 Bacteroidales bacterium
ACATCAAAAAGGACGAAGACCTTTATATAGAATAATAAAAGCATAAGGTCGATGATCGTGCGTAAGCTACATCAAAAAGGACGAAGACCTTTATCTATAATAATAAAAGCATAAGGTCGATGATCGTGCGTAAGCTACATCAAAAAGGTCGAAGACCTACTTCGTGAGGCACATCAAAAGGGTCGAGACTTTTATATAGAATAATAAAAGCATAAGGTCGATGATCGTGCGTAAGCCACATCAAGAAGGTCGAAGACCTTATTTTATTTTTGCATTTCGTATTTCTTTATTAACTTTACAAATAAATTTAAAGCCTATAAAAAATGATACAACAATGGATTGGTCGAAATATTTTAGCACTTTTTGGATGGAAAGTAATAGGAGATATTCCTAAAGTAAAAAAATACCTTATAATTCAAGCACCGCATACCAGTAACGTCGATTTTCTCGTAGGAAAAATATATAATTTTGTATTAAAAAATAAACCAATAGTTCTTATGAAAAAAGAATTATTTGTTTTTCCTTTAAATCTTTTTTTGCGGTGGCTAGGAGGAGTTCCATTGATTAGGACTTCAGCACAAGGCACCACAGGGCAATTGATTCAGTTGATTAAAGAAAGAGAAAAAATACTCGTAGCTATCACACCCGAAGGAAGCCGTAAATTAAACGGGAAATGGAAAACAGGCTTTTATCGAGTCGCTCAAGAAGCCCAAATACCGATAGCTTTGGGAGTTATTGATTACAAAAAAAGAGAAGTAGGAATAATGAAAATGTATTATACTACAGGAAATAGGGAAGAAGAAATGAAAGAGATAAAAAGCTATTACAAAGACGCTACTGCTCGTCATCCCGAATTATTTTCCATTGATGATAACGATGTACCCAAACGATAGGTTTTGTATGGATAATTTAAAAATAAGTATCGTTCAGTCTTCATTAATTTGGGAAAATAAGCAAGCAAACATGGATGCTTTTTCGTTGAAAATAAACCAAATAGAAACGGAAACCAATCTTATTATTTTGCCCGAAATGTTTACTACTGGTTTTTCGATGAAACCACAAAATTTAGCCGAATCAACAGAAAATCAGACGTATGCATGGATGAAAAAACATGCATCGGCAAAGCAGGCAGCTATTGTGGCGAGTTTTATTGTAGTAGAAGATGACAAATATTACAATCGCTTGCTTTGGGTAAATCCCGACGGAACGTATGAAAAATATGACAAACGACACTTATTTTCTTTAGCCAAAGAGCAGTTACATTATACAGCAGGAAATGAAAAAATCATCATTAACTACAAAGGCTGGCGAATATGCCCGTTGATTTGTTATGATTTGCGTTTTCCTGTGTGGGCACGCAATGTAAACGATTATGATTTACTGCTTTATGTCGCAAATTGGCCTACACCGAGAGCACATGCTTGGCGCATGCTGCTACAAGCACGTGCGATTGAAAATCAAGCTTATGTAGCTGGAGTAAATAGAGTAGGAGAGGACGCTTTCGGAAATTCTCATTCAGGCGATTCGGCAGTAATAAACCCTATGGGAGAGTTGCTTACGAACATCAAGCCATTTGAAGAAGCAACAGAAACGGTCGAGCTTTTGGTAGAAATGATGGACACTTTTCGACAGAAATTCACCTTCGCAAACGATGCCGATTCGTTTCAAATAATCAGCAAACTATAAATGATTGATTCTTAATATTTCTCATTAGTGCGTAAGCAACATCAAAAAGAAAGAAGACCTAAAATTATTTGTTCAATGATTATTTTTTTCTAACTTTGTCCCAATATTTAAAAATCACATTAATTATTGCAGCATTTTAGTATAAAACAAGATGCAACACACTTGATCCTACACACGACCTTTCGGTCTATGGATTATACAGAGGAGTGGAGAGATTAGGCTCTACGAAGCTCCGGCAACCCTTTCGCTTGAAAGAAGGTGCCAAGACCTACCCAATATTGGGAATAATAATTTTAATAAAATAAGCATGAAAAAAACAACAATTCTCTGTTTAGAGAAATTTTTACCTGTAAATCTCAACCCTACGTGGCATTCTGAACGAATGTGATTCTCTAACATTATACATTTTTTACTTTCTAATGCAAATGGTTTAAAAAATTTGTAGTTAGCTACATGTTAGCATGTAGTATTGTACGAAAAATATCTAGTAGCAAAATGATTTGTTTAAATAATAAAACAAACGAAGTCTGAGATTATGGAAAAATTACATTTCGAAACCTTACAAGTACATTCAGGACATAAGCCCGACAGCGCAAGCCTATCGAGAGCAGTCCCCATTTATCAAACAACGGCGTATGCATTCAAAAGTAGCGAGCATGCCGAGCAGTTGTTCAATCTTGAAACCGAAGGCGATATTTACACACGTTTGTCTAATCCAACAACCGAAATACTCGAAAAACGAATGGCTAGCTTGGAAGGCGGAGTAGCAGCATTGGCAGTATCTTCAGGGCATTCAGCACAATTTATTGCATTGAATAATATCATGGAAAATGGAGATAACTTTGTATCTACTCCTTTTTTGTATGGAGGTAGTTATAGTCAATTTACGCTGGCATTTAAGCGATTAGGCATCGAAGCACGCATTTCTGCAAGTATTGATGTTGCTGATTTTGAGCAATTGATTAATGATCGAACGAAAGCAATTTATGTCGAAACAATCGGAAATCCAAGCTTTGTTATCCCTGATTTTGAGGCTTTTGCTGAATTATCTAAAAAATACGGCATCCCGTTAGTGGTGGATAATACTTTCGGAGCAGGCGGGTTTCTTTGTCGCCCGATCGAGTATGGAGCCAACATTGTGGTCGAGTCGGCTACCAAATGGATTGGCGGGCATGGCACGAGCATGGGAGGCGTGATTATCGATGGTGGGAATTTCGATTGGGGAAATGGTCGATTTGCTTGCCTGACAGAGCCTTCGGAGGGCTATCACGGGCTACGCTTTTGGGAACGTTTCGGACAAAAAGCTTACATTGTGCGAGCACGAGTCGAGGGATTGCGTGATTTTGGTCCAGCCATTAGTCCATTTAATGCATTTTTGTTGCTGCAAGGTGTCGAGACTTTGTCGCTACGTGTGCAACGTTCGGCAGACAATACACTCGCTTTGGCGCAATGGCTACAAAATCATTCCAAAGTCGAAAGCGTGTCGTATCCAGGCTTAGAGAGCGATCCAAATCATGCATTAGCCAAAAAATATTTGCGACATGGTTTCGGTGCAGTTTTGAGTTTTACGCTCAAAGGAGGAAAAAAAGAAGGCGTGAAATTGATCGAAAGTTTACAATTGGTAAGCCATTTGGCAAACGTAGGCGATAACAAAACGCTTATCATTCAGCCATCTACAACAACGCATAACCAGCTGAGTGAAGCACAACAATTAGCGGCTGGCGTTTCGCCTAGCTTATTGCGTGTATCGCTTGGTATTGAGCATATTGATGATATTATTGCCGATTTTGAACAAGCATTTCGCTAAATTTCAAACAGATCGAAAATAGCACAAAATTTAAACACATGAATAAAAATAAATTGAGTATAGAAAAGCCTTTTGTGTTGGAAAGTGGCGAAGTATTGTCTGAGCTAGAAATTGTGTATCATACGGCTGGCGAATTGTCTGAAAAACGGGATAATGTCGTATGGGCATGTCATGCATTGACAGGAAATTCGGATGTAGAAGATTGGTGGAGTGGTTTATTTGGTGAAGGAAAAATGTACAATTCTACTAATTCATTTATCGTATGTGCCAATGTACTAGGCTCTAGTTATGGCACTACGGGTACATTGTCGATAAATCCAGCTACAAACGAGCCGTATTATCTGGATTTTCCAGTAATAACGGTGCGAGACATGGTGCGAGTGCATCAATTGTTATTTGAATCGCTACAAATAGCTCATATTCATACGCTTATTGGTGCTTCTATTGGCTGTTTTCAAGCTCTTGAATGGGCAATAATGCAGCCATCTCAAATACAGCATTTGGTACTGGTAGCAGGCAGTGCAAGCGTTTCGGCATGGGCAGCTGGATTTAATGAGACGCAGCGCATGGCTTTGCTAGCCGATAGCACCTTTGGCGATCGTAACGAACATGCAGGACATGAAGGCTTAAAAGCCGCACGTGCTATGGCAATGCTGAGTTATCGGACTTATTATTCGTATGAAAAAACACAAAAAGAAGTAGCAGAATATGATTTTTTGAATACCAAAGCGGCTTCCTATCAGCGGTATCAGGGCGAAAAACTGGCAAATCGTTTTCATGCACATTCGTATTACAGAATGACGCAAGCTTTTGATAGCCATAATGTTGGGCGTGGACGTGAAAGTGTAATCAATGCGTTATCTTTTGTCGAAGCAAAAACGCTAATTGTGGGAATCGATTCTGATTTATTGTTTCCGATTGCAGAGCAACATTTTTTAGCTGAAAATATAGAGCAAGCACAGCTCGAAATCCTCCATTCTCATTATGGACATGATGGTTTTTTGGTGGATATGAAGCAGATAGAAGATTTTATTACAGAATTTTATTTAAAAAAATAGTTGATAACAGTTTGGTGTTGTTGCAATGCTGAGCGATAAAAAATAAAGAAATGAGAAATAAATTAAAAATAGGATTATTTGGTTTTGGAGTCGTAGGGCAGGGTTTGTATCAAGTTTTGCAGAAGAGTAAAACGGTAGATGCTGAAATTCAGGCAATTTGTGTGAAGAATAAAAAACAACGGGCTTTGGCAGAAGATAATTTTGTATATAAATCTGATTTTTTGTTGGATAATGACGATTTGGATGTCATCGTTGAATTGATTGATGATGCCGATGAAGCGTATGCTATCGTGAAAACGGCTTTGCTGAATGGAAAAAATGTAGTTTCGGGTAATAAAAAAATGTTGGCAGAGCATTTAGGTGAATTGATCGAATTGCAGAAAAAAACAGGGCAATCTTTGTTGTATGATGCCTCTGCATGTGGTTCTATACCAGTGATTCGTAGTATCGAGGAATATTATGACAATGATTTGTTGAGTTCCGTAACAGGCATTCTTAATGGTTCGTCAAATTATATTTTGACACAAATATTTCGTGATGGCAGATCGTATAGCGAATCGCTTAATGAAGCACAAGATTTGGGCTTTGCCGAAAGCAATCCAAGCTTCGATGTCGATGGATTTGATAGTCTTTTTAAATTGATTATCATTAGCTTACATAGTTTTGGCATCTTGGTGAAATCGGATAAAATTATTAATTTCGGCATATCCAATATTATGCCGCAAGACATTCGGTATGCAAAAGAAAAAGGACTGAATATCAAATTGGTAGCGAAGGTTTGGAAACACGGAGACAACAAATTATCGATGTACGTTTTGCCACATTTGGTAAGTAGAGACGAATATATTTACAATGTAGAAGATGAGTTTAATGGTGTCGTTATTGAAGGAGAGTTTTACGATAAGCAATTCATGTTTGGCAAAGGAGCAGGTGCATTACCTACGGGGTCGGCTGTGTTGTCGGATATTACAGCCCTAAGCTACCAGTATAAGTACGAATATAAAAAACAAAAATACTTTAAACCATTGGATTATACGAATGATGTCGAAATTGAGATTTATTTGCGTTATAATAAATTAGTTGATTTTAGTCATTTTAATTTTGAAAATATTTCTGAAAAATATTCAAGTAATGAAACCAATTTTGTTGTCGGAACAATCAAGTTAAGTAGTTTACTTGATTTGAAAAAGATTTTACCCAAATTAGATGTTTTTTTAGCTGTTATTTAAAGACGAAGATTTTATACCGTTTTTACTCCTACGTGAGCAACATTAAGAAGGACGAAGACCTTTTATTGTCAAATTACTCTTGAATGATGCGAGTTTTTGATATTTTTGCAGCAAAATCTTCAATTTCTTAAAATCAGTAGACGGGCAAAATTAATCAGGTATTAATAATTCCGTATTTTACTGAATAGTATGGATTTACATAATTGCGTAGACAACATCAAAAAAAGCAGAAGAACTTATTTAAAAACTGACAATTAAAGTAGATGAATAGAATGATAAACATAAAAGAAATACTCAAAACACGAGTACTCGTGCTGGATGGTGCAATGGGTACGATGATTCAAGAATATAATTTGCAAGAATCGGACTTTCGGACGAATCGTTTTGCGAATATTACAGCTAATCAACAAGGAAATAATGATTTGTTATCGGTAACGCAATCAGCTATAATTCAGGCGATACACGAAAAATATTTGGAAGTAGGCTCTGATATTATCGAAACGAATACGTTTAATGCCAACCGAATATCGATGGCAGATTATGAAATGGAAGGATTGGTGTATGAAATGAATTATGAATCGGCAAAAATAGCACGTAAAGCAGCCGATAAGTATAGCGCAAAAACACCAAATAAACCACGCTTTGTGGCTGGCTCGATAGGACCAACCAACAAAGCGGCGAGTATGTCGTCGGATGTAAACAATCCAGGCTATCGAGCAGCAAGTTACGACGATTTTTTTGAGGCTTATCAAGAACAAATCGAAGGCTTAATTGCAGGTGGCGTGGATTTATTGTTGATCGAAACAGTGTTTGACACATTAAATGCCAAAGCGGCTCTTTTTGCTGCAAACGAAGCCATGAAAAAACTAGGAAAGCAAGTGCTTGTAATGGTTTCAGGAACAATTACCGACCAAAGTGGGCGTACACTTAGCGGACAAACACCCGAAGCTTTTTTGAGTTCGCTTTCGCATGTCGATTTGTTAAGTATTGGTTTCAATTGTGCTTTAGGAGCAGAACAAATGAAACCGTATATCAAGGAATTGTCAGAGAAATCACGATTTAACGTAAGTGCTTATCCCAATGCAGGTTTGCCTAATGAATTTGGTGAATATGACGAATCTCCACATGAAATGGGTTTGCAGATAAAGCAAATTTTAGACGATCAAACGGTGAATATTATCGGTGGCTGTTGTGGCACTACACCTGCGCATATCGAGCATTTTGTGGGTTTGGCAGAAAAAGCAAACGCACGAAAAATTCCATCTTTAGCGACAGAAACGGTTTTGAGTGGATTGGAAGCACTTCGGATTAATGCCGAAAATAATTTTATCAACATCGGAGAGCGAACCAATGTGGCTGGATCACGAAAATTCGCTCGTTTGATACGTGAAAAAAAGTACGAAGAAGCACTGAGTATTGCACGACAACAAGTCGAAAATGGCGCACAAGTGATTGATATTAATCTGGATGATGCCATGCTGGATGCAAAAAGCGAAATGCAAACTTTTTTGAACTTATTGGTTTCTGAACCCGACATCGCCAGAGTTCCTGTGATGATTGATAGTTCTGATTTTGAAGTAATTGAAACAGGATTGAAATGTTTGCAAGGCAAAGCGATTGTAAACTCGATTAGCCTAAAAGAAGGCGAAGAAGCGTTTCGTCAGCATGCCGAAAAAGTCAAAAATTATGGAGCAGCCGTAGTGGTGATGGCTTTTGAGGAGCAAGGACAAGCAGTAACTTTTGAAGATAAAATTCGCATAAGCGAACGAGCGTATCGTATTTTGGTGGATGAAATAAAGTTTAATCCAGCCGATATAATTTTTGATGTCAATATTTTGACGATCGCTACAGGAATGAGCGAACATGATAATTATGCAGTAGATTTTATTCAAGCAGTAAAATGGATAAAAGAAAATTTGCCTTATGTCAAAACAAGTGGAGGAATAAGTAATTTATCTTTTGCATTTAGAGGAAATAATATGGTGCGTGAGGCGATGCATTCGGTCTTTTTATTTCATGCCATCAAGGCTGGTTTAGACATGGGAATTGTGAATGCAGGCATGTTGCAAGTGTACGATGATATTGAGCCAAATTTACGTGAATTGGCTACAAATGTTATTTTAAATAAAGAAAAAGATGCTGCAGATAAACTCATTGATTATGCACAACAAGTAAAAAATGAAGATGCTAGTGATGTGCAGAAAATAGCCGAATGGCGTACTGATTCGTTAGAAGAACGCTTAGTTTACGA
>JAOZTL010000130.1 GCA_029942205.1 Bacteroidales bacterium
AGTAAGTCTATACTTTTCTATAAAATACAGAATTATTAATGTATGGTTATTTTTGCACAACCATTTATTTATCAATAATTTATCAAAAAAACATACAATTCGGTATCTTACTGAATCTTCATACTTTACAGAATTACGTAAAAGCAATAATAAATAACACGAATTGTTTAATGAAATATAAGTATACAATAATGTCCTCCGTCAAATCCTTCATCAAATTCGTCGGCAAATATTTCAAATAAATATTCCCTTTTTTCAGTCGGTTCGACCATCAATAAAGCACTTTGCGAATCACTATTCGTTTCATCCACGAGTTTCCAATCATCGTCCTCTTTTATGTACATGCGCATGTTTATTTTTTGGATTCTGTAATCTCCAATCACAAAAATCCCATATTTCCAGCTAGGAAATAATGTGCGAAAGGAGGTTTTGGAACTTTCTTTAAATAATAAATCATATTCAATACGAACAATTTCGGACTCTAATGAATCTTCAATATATTCAATAATAGGTAATGCATCGTCCATTATCGGACGCATAGAAGTAGGACTAATATCATTAGAACTAGAATAACTACTGTTCTCATTAGAGTTAGAATTCGTTACTTTAGCAGGTTGTTGTTGGGCTACATTTATTTGTGTGAACAAAACCAACAAACCGAGTAATAAAAATTTTTTTTTCATTATGAACAGGTTTAGTTTATAAATAACATGAAATACTTAAACTTTATACTTCTTCTGTTTTTGTTATCTTAGGCATTATTCCAGAATAACTTGACACTTTCAATTTGTTAAAAAACAAAATAACTTCGTTTAAAACTGTCAATTTATTTTATCACAATTCCTTAGGAACATAAATTAAATAAGTTATAATAGTTAGGCGAACTTGCTTTGTTCTTGTAACGATTTAAAAAATCTGCCAATAGCACCGCTATTAAAGGTTTTTTTTAAGGAAGTTAAAGGACAAATAAACGAGTATAACTGTTATATATATTTTAATTTACGTTCATTAATTTGTTTTTTCAATTATCAGCTAAGATAATCAAAAAATATCAAAATATGCATTTGCACTTCTTTTTTATAAAAAAAACTACTTGACCCAGCCTTGAAATGAGAATTTACATGTTAAATAAACATCACTTATCTTAATATAAGTTTCTTTCACTCTTTTTTCTGTCCATTCACTAATCGTATTTTGATTTTTTTGAGCCAAAGTCATGTCTTGTATTTTCTGATAATCTGTATCTAAAGTTGCTGTATGTGCTTCAGTTTTTGATTTTAATTTTACTAATTTATAAACTACATTTCCTTGCTGATCTTTGGATTTAATGGCATCAGAGATTTCATTTTCTTTTAATTTTCGAATAACATAAAACGTGGAAGGATCGATTTGTTTGCTCTCAAATTTAGACGTTCCAGTGTAGGGATTTACTAGCAAGCCGCCATTACGCTTACTGGTTTCGTCGTCAGAGAATAACAAAGCTGCACGCTCAAATGTAAGTTTTTCAGTACGAATCAAACTCGCAATACTGTCTAATTTACTTTTTGCCTCTTTTTCTGACTCATACGATGCTTTCGGTGTAATCAAAATATGTCGAACATTAATTCGTTCGCCACGTCGTTCAAGCATCTGAATCAAATGATAGCCGTATTCTGTTTTCACGATTTCGGACATCTGATTGGCTTCCAAGTTAAATGCCGCTGCCGAAAACTCTGGCACTAGCTCTGCACGCCCTACAAATCCAAGCTCGCCGCCTCGTTTTGCCGATCCAGGATCATCCGAATACAAAACAGCCAATGTTGCAAAATCATCACCAGATTCTACTCGTTTCCGATAGCTTTCTAATTTTTCAACAACAGCCTTTTCTTCTGCTTCCGTCATTTTTGGTTTTATCTGAATCTGAGCCATTTCTATTTCAGCATCCACAATAGGCAAACTATCTTTTGGAAGACGTAAATAATATGATTTCACCTCTAATGGTGAAATACTTACACCTCTAACAATTTCTTGTTGCATCGACTGTGCCACCAATTGTTTATACACAATCTCCTGAAATTCAACTTTAATTTCGGGAATCGTTTTTTGAAAATGCTCTTCCAATTTTTCGGGAGAGCCAATCTGTTGAATAAACATTTCAATACGTCGATCAATCTCCTCTTTTACTTGCATTTCGGTAACATCAATACTGTCAATTTTTGCTTGTGTAATTAGCAAGTTTTGAAATAACATTTCCTCCAAAATTTCGCATCTCTGATCTCCTTTTGAAAATTGACCACGTGCTTGATACTGCAAATATTGATTTTCAATATCGGACAATAATATGGTTTCATTACCTACAATAGCGATTACTTTATCTATTTCTACTTTTTCTTGCGAAAAAACATGCAATTGTATTAGTATAATAAGTCCTACCAATACTGTTTTGTTCAAAAAATGTATCATATTTTTATTTTATTTTAATTATTCTTTTAAAATCGAAGACTTTATCAATTTATTTCTATTTTCTGTTATTTTTCCAACGAAATAGCAATGATCAAAAATGTTCTATTTCATTATCTAATTGGGCATTTTCATAAATATTTTGTTCTAATTCTTTTAATAATAAGCTTCTTCGTTTTTTTAGTAAAATTAATTTTATTTGTCCTTCCACCAAACTTAACGGTACAATTTGTCCTATTAATAAATAATTTTTTATTCGCATCAAATAAACAAACTCATCATCTTCTGTTTCATAATACGAACGACCTTGAAGCATTTGTTTTTGATTGACATCTGTTGCAGATAACTTATTCAATAAGTCTGAAAACTGTATCCAATCACTTCCAAAATCATCAAATTCATAAGTAGAATTTTCACATAATTCAGCGATTCGTTCTTCATCCCTTGTTCTTGATGATTTATACAAAAATCTAATTTCACTTAAACTTTCGTCATTTTTGGGGATTTTCAAAAATATTGCTTTTACCACATTACTGTTTAAAACAAAATTAATTGAATTTTCTTCATAATATTTCTTTATTTCATCACCTAAAATAACCGTATCTAATTTTTGGCCTAAAAAAAGCTCTTTGTATTTATGCGTAAATAACTTGATTCGTAAGTCTTCCAATTGAGCAGAAACATCTTTCTGTTTTTTACTCAAATTCAATTCTGATCGACTCATCCATAGTTGGTTATTTATCCAGATTTTGATATATTGATCTACTTTCAAAATACTGTCTTCTCCAGAAAACCCTTCGGTGAGACTTTCATCAATATCCTCCAAGTAAAGCACTTTATCATAAACTCTTACAAGTGCTATTTTATCCTCTTCTAAATCAGTATTTTTGCAAGCTGTAAATGACAGAAACAAAAAAAACAGCCACACTATATTTATTATTTTCATGTGTTTAAATTTTGTAATTTATTGAAATTTCACCATTCCCTTATGTAAAGCGATTAGTTATTTTTATACAAATACTTACTTTATTTCAGACAAAACGCTTTTATTTATTTTTATATCGTATTTTTTACGTAATTTCATATTCCATTTTCGTTCTAATTCTACCTGATAATCAGCAAGAACAAGCCATTTCACTTCCTGATAAGGCAATGGACTTGGTGAAAAAATATTGGCTACGAAAATAAGTTTTTTATCTGTTTTTAACTCTATTATTTCTTTTTTTTGTGTTTTTTTAATATTTGTTAAGTTTTTCTGCACCAAATCGCTATTTGTATCAAATACTCCATCCTCGATAAGTTTGCAACGATTTGGCTTTTTCTTATTGATTTTTGCTTCTACTTCTTTGGGTGATAAATTCTTCTTTTTAAGTATTTTACGCAATTCCTTCAGTGCCGTTTCATCCGAATAAGAAAACACAGCAAGCTCGTAGCTTGGAATATTCAAAAATCGATCACTAAACGATTTATAATGATTATATTGACCAACGGAATCATTTTCGGCTTTCGACCAAATTTGTTGATCTACAATTGCAAAAAGTAATATACCATCATAAAATTCTTGCATTAAATAGCGAAATTCTTCATTTTTTGTTTCAATATGTCGTTCCTCTTCGGCTAATATTCTTTCGGACACAAAATTACGGTATTTTTGATTTACAAAAATATCAATTGGCATTCGTCTCGATCGAATTTGATTTTGTTCCAAAAATGCAGCAAAATCTTGTTGTGTATAGCTTTTCCCTGCCAACAGAAACATGACTTCATCAATGTCATTGGCTTTTTCAATATTCCATTTTCCATCAAAAATAGTCGTATCTACTACAAAATAAAATTCAGTTAATTTACGATAATCTTCATAATTGTATGTTTTTTTTAGCTTATTTACCGTTTTATGTTTACTAATCAGAATACGAGAATCATTTTCTACCAAAGAATACAATTTTTGCTTGATATTTTCATACGGATAAATAGCTTTTCGATCAATTAAACGAACAATATGCCAACCCCATGATGTACGAAAAACTTTAGTAAAATCGCCTTTGTTTTTCAATGCAAAAGCTTGTTTTTCAAATTCTCTTGCCGAATATCCTGTTCTGAGCCAAGGTAATTCTCCTTTATTTTCACAAGTACTTTTGTCATTAGAATACTGCTTCACTAATTCCTCAAAACTTTCGCCGAGTCGCAGTTTCGTATAAGCCGTATCAATTCGCTGCTTAGCTTGATATTGCTGCAATGAGTCGGCATTGGAAGGCAACGAAATCATAATATGTGCGACTTTTAGTTCTCCTCGAGCAGGGCGTTTGTCCATAATTCGTACAATGTAATATCCATTTTCTGTACGAATAGGCATCGATAATGTACCTTTTTCGGCTTGATAAATATAGTTTTCGAGCGTGTAAGGCAATCGAAATACTGAAACGTACCACCAATCACCACCATTTTTGCTCACACTAGGGTCATCGGAAGTACGACGGGCAACTGTCTCAAAATCAACTCCTGACATAATATTACGTCTAATATTCATTGCTTTTCGATAAGCAATAAGAGAATCAGCAGCCGAAGCATAAGTATCCACTCGAACAAGAATTAATTTTATATGTATTTCGGTTTTTAAACGTTCGTAAGCTTCTTTGGCTAAGCGTGTTTTCTCTTTTTTATCAAACAAATAAGGTATTACTAATTGCTTCCGATAATTGTTCAATTCGTGCAAAAACTGAGTAGTAGTATCAAATCGAAGTGCTTTGGCTTCTTTTACTTTCAGCTTTAAATCAATAAATAATTCGAGAAATTCTTTTGGACTTTTCGTTTCGTTAAGCGATTCTTCGATATGCTTGTTATACAAACGCTCAAACTCTCGTTTGTATATCGGATCTCCATTTATTGTCAATAATACTTTATCGCTCTGAGATTGTACTAAAATAGTATTACAAAAAAATAAAAAAATTATTACAAAAAACGTACTTATTATTGTATATTTCATCAATATAGTTAGTTGATTAAGGTCTTCTACTTATTTATAATTGCTTATGAATTAGTGCAAAAATCAAGCAATCAGTAAGTTACGAATAAATGTCTAATTATGTATTGATACTTAACTATTTATTGACATAAATTAATCTAATATTAATAATTTATATCAATAAATAGGTTTTCTGATTAAACGTTCTTTATCGACTATAATTAGGAGCTTCTCTTGTGATAGAAACATCGTGCGGATGACTTTCTGTCATTCCTGCATTAGTTATTTTCACAAAACGTGCTTCTTGCAACTTGTCGATATTTGGCGTTCCACAGTATCCCATTCCTGCACGAAGCCCACCAAGCATCTGATAAACAACCTCTTCCAAATTTCCTTTATACGGCACACGAGCAGCGATTCCTTCAGGCACCAATTTTGAAATATCGTCTTGATCGTCTTGAAAATAGCGATCTTTTGAGCCTTGTTGCATTGCATCCACCGAGCCCATTCCTCGATAAGTTTTAAATTTCCTTCCTTGATAAATAATCGTTTCGCCTGGCGATTCATCTACTCCTGCAAACATGGATCCTGCCATAACAGTGTGTGCACCAGCCGCAATCGCTTTCACGATGTCGCCCGAATAACGGATTCCGCCATCTCCAATAATGGGTACGCCAGTGGCTTTGATGGCTTCGGCAACATTATAAATCGCAGATAATTGCGGATAGCCCACACCAGCAATCACCCGTGTGGTACAAATAGATCCTGGTCCGATTCCTACTTTTACGCCATCCACACCCGCATTTACTAAGGCAATGGCTGCTTCGGCGGTTGCTATATTTCCTGCTACAATATCTACATTTGGATATTTATTCTTGATTTTCCTTACAGTATCAATAACTCCTTTCGAGTGTCCGTGCGCAGTATCTACCACGATAGCATCCACGTGGGCTTTCACCAATTCCTCTACTCGCTCAAAGGTATCTGCCGACACGCTAACCGCTGCTGCTACTCGCAAGCGACCTTTTATGTCTTTGCATGAATAAGGTCTATTTTTGGCTTTAGTGATGTCTTTATACGTAATTAAGCCAATTAATTTATTATTTTTATCTACAACAGGTAGCTTTTCTATTTTATGAATCTGAAGAATATCTTCGGCTTTTTCCAAATTTGTTTTTTGATCAGTAGTGATTAAATTTTCTTTTGTCATCACATCACAAATCGGGCGATCGAGCTTTTTCTCAAAACGCAAATCACGATTTGTAACAATACCTATCAATATTCTATTTTCATCAACAACAGGAATACCGCCAATTTTAAACTCTTTCATTATATCAAGAGCATCGCTTACTTTTTTTTGCTTTTCGATTGTTATCGGATCGATAATCATCCCGTTTTCGGCACGTTTCACCATGCGCACTTGGCGTGCTTGCTCGGCAACACTCATGTTTTTGTGTATCACTCCGATACCGCCTTCACGTGCGATTGCAATAGCCATGGTGGCTTCGGTTACGGTATCCATTGCTGCCGTTACTATTGGTACATTGAGTGTTATGTTGCGACTGAAGCGTGTTTTTAAACTGACATCACGTGGCAAAACCTCTGAATAAGCAGGAATCAACAGCACATCGTCGAAGGTAAGTCCTTCTGTTACAATTTTATCTTTGAGCAGAGACATGAGATTATTTTTTTAAATTTAAAAATTGCAGCAAAATTACAAAAATAAGTCCAATTCAGCTATTTTTTAGAATTATTATTCCATATTTTTATCAAAAACTTACGAATAAATAATATTAAAAAAAACAGACTAAAGCACTAAATAAACTAAGAATCAATCAATTACAAATAATAATACACTTCAAGAAATCAATAAACAGCAGGATTATTAAACACTGCATACACTAAGGTCTTTATTTTATTTGTCAATGAAACAAATATAATTCATAAAAAACAATACTTTTGCAGTTCATTAATTAAGCTTTTCGGTCTTTGATTAATACTATTCAGATATACACCGAATAGACTCAGAACTAAATCATTAATTATCAATATTTTGCATCAATTTCCCAAAAATATGAAACGCATATATAAACGAATCATGATCTGGCGCATACGCCACTTGACAGACAGCCAATTTATGGCAATACTTAGTATAATCATTGGATTTACTGTTGGTCTAGCGGCTTTAGTTATTGTAAAATCGGTACATTTTATTCAATCCATTCTGCGATCCAGCTTTTCAGATAACGAGTTTAATTATTGGTATTTGGCATTTCCTGCTATCGGAATAGGGCTTACTGTGCTATTTATTAAATTTGGATTACGGCTTAAGATTCGGCATGGAATCCCTAATGTGCTGTATTCCATATCAAAAAATAATGGAGAAATTCAACGACACAACATGTTTTCGTCCATCATAGCAAGTGCACTTACCGTAGGCTTTGGAGGCTCGGTGGGACTTGAAGGCCCTACGGTAGCCACAGGAGCGGCTTATGGCTCGAATATCGGTAAATTTTTCAGACTGACATACAAACAAAGAGTGCTTTTGCTCGGAAGTGCGTCTGCTGGTGCGATGGCGGCGATTTTCAAAGCACCACTGGCTGT
>JAOZTL010000131.1 GCA_029942205.1 Bacteroidales bacterium
TAATTCTAAAAAAATACCTGTTCCGCTTGAAGGTTCTAATATTTTACTACTTTTCTCAATATCAGCTAACTCAATCATAAAGTTTGCAATCAATTCAGGCGTAAAATATTGTCCGTATTTATTTTTATTTGGTTTTTGTTTTACAGAGACCATTTTTTTATTTTAATTTTTACAAAGATACAAATTTTTCATCGTTTTCATTTTATTGTTATTTTTTTGCAGTGGAACATATCAGCTATCTTCTGGAATAAATATAAACTTAAGTTTTGTTGTTTTTCTTTAATTTTAAGGTCTCGACCTTCTTGATGTGGCTTACTCACTTGTATAAAAACGATTTCAACAAACAAGCTCCTACCCTACCCTTACGCATAAAAAAAGACCGAACGTTATGTTCGGTCTTTCTTGTTGTTGGGATAGTGATTTTATCCCTCTGTTGTTTGAGCATCCTCGTTTATAATAGGGTCGGATGGCTCGCTTACGGGTTCGCTTACTTTTTGGGGCGGACTGTCGTACAGCAGATAGTCGTTGTACTTTGCCTCATTAATCCCTCGCCACACGTCCTTGCCTACGTTGCAAATGTACTGCAATTCGTGAAACAGATTGGCGGCTATTCTGCGACGCTGCTGCGTGGCTAGATCCCGATTTTTCTTGGCACGTTCTTGATGATCGATGGATTCGGTGTAGGCCAATAATTGGTCGTTGAATGCATCGATTTCGATTGCTGTAAAGCTTTGATCGATCAAGTCGGTTTGCAACAGATCAAACAAACGAGATACTCGCATGCCGATTTCGACTAAGCTTATCGTTTTTTGTTGCGACAATTGCTTGGTGCGAAACTGTGCATACACATCCGATTCCTTGCCAAACACATAGCCTACTCGGGATAATATCCATCGGATGGCGTTGCGTAGCTTTTCGGCTTCGGTGTTGCGCTCGGTCGTGGAAATCATTTGCTGCCCTTCCAATTCGGCATCGGTTGGGAAATTAATCAGCTGCTCGCCCAAGGCGTTTGCTTTTTCTAATAGCTCTGGCGATATGCCGTAAGCTTCTAATTTTGCCAAATCTCTGTTGGCTGAGTCTAGTTTATTCCGATTCTCGAAATACAGACTAGAGTACGTAAAATTACCTTTTGATAATAACATAATATTTAATATTTAATTTAATTGATTAATATACCTTTTGAAGGTATAATGTTTGTTTCTCAAACACGATGCAAACATAAATAAGTTTTTAGTTACTTCCAAATTTTTATGCAATTTTTTTTCGATAAAACATCGTTTTTACTCATATTTTGGTCTTATTTTCTCGCTTTTTGACCGTGAAAATGGATTGTTTTATGTTTTATTAACAAAGATTATAGTCGTTAATAATCAGTAGTTTACGAGAGTCTATTGGAGGAATACTTTAGCTAGGTGCTGGGTTGCAAAAAAATAAATTATTTTTTTTAACTTTTTTTCTTTTTTTATCGTAATTAAACATAATTATTGATCTATTTTATTGTTTTTTGATCCAAAATAGGCTTCAAATTACTTATTTTTTTTGTTATAAAACGCATAAAAAGCGTTTTTTTACTTCTTTATACATTTTTTTGCCTCTTTATTTTTTATTTTTTTCATGCTTTTGGAGTATTTTTTCTTTTGTTTTTTCTTTATCAAAAAAATATACCAACAAATGCCTCTGCCATGCTACTGGCATGTCCCTCGCCTACCCTATTGCTTTGGGAGGATGCTAAAAATCATTAAAATTCAAACATTACACCTAATTAAGTATATATTAATGGAAATAAAAACAATTTTTCAATGATTTTCAGACCAACAAAATGACATCCAAGTGTTTAGGAATCGTATCTGTATGCGTGGAAGTGGTATCTTTGTGTGTGGAAATGACATCCAAGTTGTTAGAAATGACATCTGTGTACGTGGCAATGGTATCCAAATTGTTAGAAATAACATCTGTGTGCGAGGAAATGGTATCCAAATTGTTAGAAATGACATCTGTGTGCGAGGAAATGGTATCCAAATTATTAGAAATGGTATTTGTGTTTGTGGCAATGACATCCCAGTTGTTAGAAATGAGGATACAGCGCATGACAGCCCAATAATTGTGCACGGCAGAGCAATAACAGCCATGGTGTGCCTCATCAAAGTGGCTGCGGCTACAACAAAAGCTCCACACAGCGAGGTTTTGAAGCTACTCGATGGTCTTACAGCGTGTGGTAGACCTTCAATCGTTCGTAGGATCTTGATGCGTTGGGCTGTTCACAGCTTCCTATCTTTTTTTTATCCTTTTATTTCTTTCTCTTATCAATAGTTTGTACCTTTGAGTTGCAAAAATAAAGAACCATGCCGAAAAAACTCATATATTACATCGACCAACTCAGCGAACTTTATCGTGCCAATAAACTGGACGACGCTAAAACGATGGTTTTGGAATTACAAAAGCGTTTTCCTACCGAACATGCCATTGATTATTTCGCCAATTTGGTGTTTAAAACAGAAAACAAAACCTCGGAAGAGCTTTCGTACTTTGAAAAAAACAAATTCATGTTTTATACAGCGTTCTTTAATATGAGGAATGCAGGTACTACAGGGTTTAAAACAAAGAAAACGTTTCTGAACGAATTAAAAAACTCTAATCTGGTTATCGAAAATTTAGACCTTTTCACTAGTAATCTTTATTTTCAGATAGGAATTGCTTTGCTAGAGCAAGTGCGTACTAACACCTTTAGTGCCGATAAAATAAAAGTATTAAAAACAGGTGGTTTTTCGGACAAAGAATTAAGCTTAATCGTCTCCAGCCTTCACAAAATAGCCTCTAGCTGGTATTATGAAGATACCGACTTGGCTAGCTTGATTGCGGTATTGAAAAATAGTATCGAAGGAAAAAATATCATCGATAAACTAAGTCTTCGGAATTATTTTAGCATCAAAAATATTGAACTCACTGATTTAAAAACAACGAAAGAGATTTATTTTCTTGGTGAAAATGGAGATGGAAAAACTATCCTACTACAAGCCATCTTATTGGCACTAAAAGGAAACCAAGGAAACGAAAAAATCTTCCCTTTTGTAAAAGAAAATGACGAATTTCAAGAACGATACGGTATCCCTGCATTGGAACTTCGGGCAGAAACGACCAACCAATTGCAGTACCATTTTAACTCGAACTATAAAAAACAACAAACAGAATTTATCAACATATATGCTTATGGCGTAAATCGCCTACGAAAAAGTGAAAACGAACCAGACAAAAGTGGTTATGCCACGCTCTTTGATGCCGATGTATACTTAACCAGTCCCGAACAATGGCTCAAGGATATTCAATTAAACTACTACCGCTTTAAAGAGATACCTGACCTAGAAAAGGCAAAAGACTACCAAGCCCCCATCAGCCCTAATCAGGCAATACAGTTATTGGAGCAGGTCATTAACTTTGAGTCGGGTGAAAATAAACTGGAAGTTACGATGGATGGCACTACCATTCATTTTATAGAAAAAGGTACGCCTTTAAGGTTTGAGCAATTATCTGATGGCTACAAAAGTATCTTAATTCTATTATCAGATTTATTGAGCCGCCTGTCTGCCAACCAGCCTTTCATATCGGATGCCACAGATTATACTGGTATTGTCCTGATCGACGAATTGGGCGTATACCTGCACCCGAAATGGGAATATTCCATCACGGGCTTGTTGCGCAAATTGTTTCCCAACATTCAATGGATATTCTCTACACACAGCCCCGTTATTGTTTTTGGTGCTTCCAAGGATGCGATCTTCTATAAATTATACAAAGAAAATGGCGAAACAAAAGTGAGCGAAGCTTACAGCATGGCTGCTTTCTCAAATAAACTAATCAATGGCTTTGTCAGTTCGCCACTGTTTAATCTGCCATCATCCAAACCATCTGCCTACCAAAAATCGGAGCATGATTTTGAAACAGGGAACTACATCTACGACATTATTCATAAGGAAGTAAAAAAACGCCTCAACCAAAAACCGCTACAAAATAACGAAATAAAGAATATGGTAACTGATTTGCTCGACCAATTTGAAAAAGATGGTACTCTATGATAAAAATAGACAAACCAGATAGCGTACCTCCAAGCCTGTGTAGTGAAAAAACAAATACATACCGAGCCGAACTTATTGCGAAAAAAAAATACCCGAACAAGCATACGGTTTCGGACTTTTCCGTATCGCTAAACGCTTACAACCAACGCTACAAAGAGCGTGATGTAAAAACAAGCTTAAAGGCAATATATCACAACAAGTGCGCCTTTTGTGAGCAACGAGTGGAAGAGTGGCAAGTAGAGCATTTTCGCCCCAAAAGCATCTACTACTGGCTAGCCTACTCGTGGGACAACCTACTGTACTGCTGCTCGACGTGTAACAGAAATAAATCAAACACATTCCCTATTGCCAAACGAGCTGCCGTATCAGATATTGACCTCAACCAGATTCACCAACTAGGCGATGCATACGATGCTTTTGAAAAAAAGGAATTTATCAATCCAGAGAAAGAAAATGTATTTCATCTGCTCCTATTTGACAAGAAAGGCAAAATATCTTCCACCGATAAACGTATTCAAAAAACAATTACAGAATTAAAAATAGATAGAAACTGGCTCAATAATAGACGTGAAGAAGTATACTCCGAGTTTGAACAAAAAATTAATTCTCGACTATATGAATATAACAGTGGCGATACCGAAGCTAAAATAAAACTAAAAGGCTATATCGAAGATTTCATAAAAGATAGCGCTTCGGAAACGAAGGAATATTTAGCCTTTCGGAAATATATCGTCAAGCATTGGTTAGGTCTTCAGGCTATTTGATGTAGCTTACAGCGTGTGGTAGACCTTCAAACATCCGTAGGATCTTGATGCGTCGGGCTGTTGTAAAACAAATACAACTGGCTCATATTCGTTGTCTATTATATCAAAATTCCTTAAGAAAAATAAAAAAAACAACGCTCACGTGCCCTATTAAACAAAAAAATATATACTTTTGGCTTTATTAAACCAAACAAACAGGTTTCTTGTTTTAATTGTTCATATCTCTCATGAAGATATTAGCCAAAAAATTCTATATTTTATCCGATGAGCAAGAAATTACCCTAGGTATCATTCGGAAAAAACTCTTATCATGGATACTTCTTTTGCTCAATATCCTCGTTTTGCCTATCGTAATAATAGGAGTAATCGAAGCAATCAAATTTGAGCAGAACTATGCCGCCATTGCTTATATTGCCTTTTTTATCATTCTCCTTTCCAATTATTTATTCCGAAACAAAAGCCCATATTGGCTCAGTGTTTCTTTATTTTTGCTCAGCGGCTATGCCATGGCATTACTCAACATAACTCTTTACGGCTTTAGCGGTGCAGGAATCCCCATATTATACGCATTGGCTGTATTGGCAACCATCTTTTTGGGAGTGCATGCAGGTTTTATCATGCTTCTTATCGGTAGTGTATCCATGGCTGTGGTTGCTTATCTGATGACTAACCACCTTCTGGTCATCAATATCGATTTGATGAAAATATCTACCCTCCCCATCTCGTGGATCACCGCCACGATGGTGCTCTTATTCCTTGGCAGTGTGATGATATTTGGCTACGAAGTAATTCAAAACAACCTACTGTACTCCCTCCTGCGAGTAAAACAGCAAGCCGCCAGCCTGAAAAAGAACAACCAAGAACTGGAAGAAGCTCTGAGCTTCCGTGAAGAAATACTCCAAAAACTCCATACTGCTAAAAAGAAAGCAGAAGAAAGCGATCAACTAAAAACCGAGTTTATCAATAACCTATCGCACGAAATTCGTACCCCGATGAACGCCATCTTAGGCTTCTCCAACCTACTGAACAAACCAATACTAACCGACGAGAAAAGAAAAAAATACATCGATACCATCCAAATCAATGGAACTCAACTCATGCGTATTGTTGATGATCTTTTGGATATGTCCATTCTTGCTACTAAACAAGCAGAAGTAATAGAAGAACAAATTTGTTTGAACAATTTATTGTCTAATCTCTTTTTTGTTTGGGAAAAAAAAGCCATAAAAAAGAACATCCAGTTCTATCTCCAAAAAGAACTCACCCTTAATGAAAGCAAAATACATATAGACTCGGTTATACTGAATAAAATACTAACTAAACTACTCGAAAATGCCCTCAAATTTACCACCGAAGGCTCGATAGAGCTTGGCTGTTGCCTCACTAATGCATCGCTAGAAATATACGTGAAAGACACAGGCATAGGCATAAAACCCGAAAGTTTAAAGACAATATTCGATCGGTTTTCGCAAGAAGAAAAGAGTTTAAACCAAAATGTAGGCGGGCTAGGGCTAGGGCTCTCCATTGCCAAAGAAAATGCCAAACTTCTCAATGGTGAAATTACTGTCTTATCCGAAAAAGGAAAAGGATCTACATTCAAGCTCATCATCCCTCACAAACCACTAAGTCTGCAAACTACTTGATGTTGCTAACGAAACTTAATCAGTAAATGATGATGAAAAAATGGAATACTACTTACCTACTCCCGATTTGTCTTTCTTTTCTTTGGGCTAATACATACGCACAATCGGGAACTTATTTCGTACACATCAGCAACTCCGAAGCATACAGTGGCAAAGTTCATTGTAAGCCCACGATAACAATCGTGAGATCGTAGTTTGCATGTAAATAAATAAAATAGCGAGAGTGTGGACTGAAAGCCACACCCTCGCTTTTGAATATCTATTCATTTAGCCTTTTTCAAAAAAATCGACCGCAGCGGTAATAGTTAAAAAGCACGAACTGCACGCACGTAAAATGTGTTGCCCTTAGGGTTGATGTTATGACCGCCATCGCTGAAAATCTGGCTCCGCACGTTGTAGTTATTGTACTCAGAAGAACTCCAATAATTGAAACCAGCAAAAACCGTGCCAGAATTAGCTTGCGCTCTTGTGTTTATTACACCTTTATTCTCAAACATTTTGTTTAATTCGTCTTTTGATGGAAGAAACCAATCACTATAACTACCGCCTGAATATGCACGAGCTAAACCAGCTGCATAATCGGTTTCGGTTGCTTCTTGACTGGCTATAATAGCATCCGTGTTGGCACTGCCTGTTCCTATTGCTGTAGCAGTTACACCTGTTGTTGTATAACTGCCGTTGTACCATTGTATTCCAGTACTTTGGTCGGTAACTGCACATACTAAACCGTGTACTTGGTCTGCTACATATCCTGCATCACCATCTACAAATAGGTAAAATACTACTCCGCCTTCTGCAAAACTACCTACAGCATAAGAGCCTGTTAAACCTGCAACTTCTGCATTTAATGTTTGTGCTCCTACTGTTGTGCCAAGTGTCCATGTTACGCTTGCATTACCGCTTGCATCAGTTGTTACAGTTGCATTTGATACAAAACCTTCTGTTACTGCAAAACTAACTTCTGTTCCTGCAAAAGCATCGCCATTTTGGTCTTTTACTATTACTACCACAGGGTTTGTTAAGGCTGTTTCTATTGTTGCTGTTTGTGCATCGCCATCTACAAGCTCTATACTTGTGGCTACAAGCGGAACTGCTGCACCCGTTGCTTTTACTGTAATTGGCGAACCTGTTAGACCAGCAACTGTAACGGTTAATGTTTGCTCTCCTTCGGTTGTACCGAGTATCCATGTTACGCTTGCATTACCGCTTGCATCAGTTGTAACTGTTGCATTTGATACTGAGCCTTCTGTTACTACAAAACTAACTTCTGTTCCTGCAAGAGCATTGCCATCTTGGTCTTTTACCATCACTACCACAGGGTTTGCTAAGGCTGTTTCTACTGTTGCTGTTTGTGCATCGCCATCTACAAGCTCTATACTTGTGGCTACAAGCGGAACTGCTGAGCCAGTTGCTTTTACTGTAATTGGCGAACCTGTTAAGGCTGTTGTGCCATCAGCTTTAAAGGCTGTTACTGTTAAAG
>JAOZTL010000132.1 GCA_029942205.1 Bacteroidales bacterium
CGCCGTCTTGTGCCCAAAGGATATTTATTTTTGTTCGAGCGAGTAACTCTTTTAAATAAAGATAGTTAACCGTTTCGTCTTCAGCAATAAGTACGGTATATTCTGACCAATCGTAAAGAATACGTTTAGATTCTTTTTCTTTGTTTTTTAGATTATTCATTTGGAGAGTTGTCTGGTAAGGTATTGTAAAATAGAAGATTGAACCCTCACCAAGTTCAGAGTCTACACGTATTTCGCCGCCAAGAAGATTGACCAATTTTTTGGAAATACTTAAACCCAAGCCTGCGCCTCGGTAGAGTTTTTGTGCATTTTCGATTTTTGTAAATTGACCAAAAATCAATTTTGTTTTTTTCTTTTCGATGCCAATTCCTGTATCTTTTACATGAAATTCTAAATAACCATTTTTTTGTGTATAACCAAACTGTATTTGTCCTTTAGTCGTGAATTTTAGTGCGTTATTTAATAAATTAGATAAAATTTGTTTAAAACGTTCTCGGTCAGTATGTAATAATTCAATTGGTGTTTCTGGTAATTCTAAATTTAATTTTGTTTGCCGATTCAGATTTTTACTATTTAGTTTATTTAACTCGTGTAAAGTTTCTGTTAAGTTAAAATAGGTTTTCGTTATATTTATTTTCCCTACTTCTATTTTTGAAACATCGATAATGTCATTTATTAATGTCAATAAAGTTTCACTACTCTGTTTAATATGCTCAATATATTGATCTTTACGGGTAGAATCCAGATCATCTTCACCCAATAATCCACTAAATCCAATGATTGCATTCATTGGTGTGCGTATTTCGTGCGACATATTTGCCAAAAAAGAAGATTTCAGTTTGTCTGATTCTTCAGCTTTTTGTTTTGCTATTTTTAGCTCTTTTTCGTATAATTTACGAACAGTAATATCTCTACTAATGGCTGAAATCTTTTTTTGATTTCCATCTATTTCGAGCATTGCATTGAGAAGTAAGTAAACGATTGTGCCGTCTTTTTGAATAAAAATGAGTTCGTAATCTGTCAGATTTCCTTTCTCAAGACACTCATTAATAGCTTCTTGCATGCCCTGTCGGTCTTCGCTTTTGATCCAATTAAAAATAGAATATCCAACTACTTTTTCTCTATTTGGGAGACCTAATAATTTTAAAAATGGTGTATTTATATCAAGAAAATTTCCTAATTCATCAAGTATAGCAAGACCTGTATCTGTACTATTTAATATTTGGCGGAGTTTTGATTCCGTTTGTTTTAGCTTTGTTCGAGAATCTTTGCGTTGAAATAAGTGGCGTAAGGTGCGGTCGAGCGATTCTATGCTAAGTTCTCGTTTAGTAATATAATCGTTTGCACCTGCTCTAAGTGCTTCTTTTATAACGTCTTCATTTCCAAAGCCTGTAAGTAGAACAAAGGAGGCATCTGTACTTATTTCTATTAATTGAGTAATTAGTTCTATTCCATTTTCTTGTCCTAATAAATAATCAATAAAAAAAATGTCAGGAAATTGTGCTTTTGATAATAAAAGAGCTTCTGAAGCCGAAAAAATAGTAACAATTTCAGTACTCCAAAAATCCAACTTACTCAAATAGCGTTTTAATAAATTAGCATCTGCTGGATTGTGATCGATAATACATATTTTTAAATGATGCTTCATTTATTTTGTTTTTTTCGAGTTGCTAAATTTTATTATTAATCAAGCTTTTGTTATTTTTATATATGAGTTATTCGTCTATTCGATGCTTAGGAGGAAGCAGCGTGAGCGTAAACCAAAATTCTTCCAATTTATGAATTACAGCTATAAAGTCCATTATCTCAATTGGTTTGCGAATATAAGCATTTACTCCGAGTTGATAAGATTCAAGAATATCTGTTTCATGATCCGAGGTCGTTAGCATAATCACGGGAATGAGAGAAGTGCTTGTGTTACTACGTATTTCTTTCAATGTTGTTTTTCCATCCATTCGTGGCATATTGATATCAAGTAGTATCAAATCAGGTATATATGGAACAGTTGCAGACGCATAATCTCCTTCTGAGTTTAAAATATCAAGAGCTTCTTGACCATCATTAACAATTGTTAAATCGACAGTAAGCCGTCCTTTTTTAAAGGCTCTAACTGTTAATTGTTGATCGGCAGGATTGTCTTCTACTAAGAGAATATTTGCTATTTTTTTTTTATTCATTTCTATGATAAAAATAAGTTAATACAGACGTAAGAAAAAAATATGGTTTATGTTTATAAATATATTGTATAAGCGTGTAAGGAACATTAAATAGGTCAAACGAAAGTTCAAGTAAATGCAACACTTTATTTGCTTATTTATTAGAACGATAAAACAATATTTTTCCCTTTTTTTTCAAAACCTCTCTGCAAAAGCCGATTAGAGGGTTTTGAAAAAAAAGAAAAATATAAAGTCCATTCAATTAGCCGTTTGAAACGTTGCATTTACTAGTTGAACCTTTAAAAGATCTTAATTACAGCACTAAGTTAGAAAAAAAATAATGAAACGAAAGTTTAAAATCAAAAAAAATAATTAACCATTTTCTTTGGGGATACTAAATGTAATTTTAGTTCCTTTGCCTTCTTCCGAAAAAGCAGAAATATTACCATTATGTCGTTCTATAATTTTTTTGCAAATAGCTAATCCTATGCCAGTTCCCTCAAATTTATTTCTGGAATGTAAGCGTTTGAACGGTGCAAAAATTTGTTCTAAATATTTTTGATTGATACCAATTCCATTGTCTGAAATAATAATTTTATATTCATTTTCTTCTTCTAATGAGCGAATGGTGATTATCGGATCTTCGGAATGATGAAATTTTAGCGAATTACTAATCAAATTCTGAAAAACACGTGTTATTTGTGTTTTATCTGCAAAGATTTTGGGCAGATTATTAAAAATTATTTTACCGTTATTTTCAGTTATTTTTACATGTAAATCTTTTATTATTGTATTAATACACTCATTTAAGTCTACTTCCCTTTTTTTTAGTCCAGTACGCCCTACTCTGGAAAGTGTTAGTAAGTCTTGAATCAGAATATCCATACGTTTAGCTGCATCAATGATGAAATTTAGATCCTGACTGCTGTCTTCACTTAACTTATTACCCATATCATCCTTTAATAGAGCACAATAGCTTGTAATTGTGCGTAATGGTTCACGCAAATCATGACTTGCGACATAATTAAATTCGGCTAATTCTTGGTTGTTATATTCTAATTTTTTTATATAATACTGAATTTTTAATTCAGAGTGTTTGCGTTGTGTTATGTCTATTGCTATTCCGCCTATTAATTGCGATTCATTATCTGTATTAATAGGAAAACTCCAAATATCAAATATGCGAGGATTGTTATTTCTATCTATAATTATGCTTTCTTTATTATTTATTTTTGTTGGATCATGTCCATTTTGTATGCTTATTAATTTTTCAGATATATTTTTATTATCGCCCATTATTTGCTCTTGCATGTATTTATTAGAATAAATACATTTTTTGTCATTTTTAATAAATGCAATTGCAGGCAACATATTCATAAATAAAGAAAAACGTGTTTCTGATTCTTGCAATTCTTGAAGTGCTTTATTTCGTTCTGTTTCCTTTTCTATTATTTTTTTCATCAAATTACTGAAACTATCATATAAAACACCTATTTCATCATTAGATTTTGCTTCTACTTTTATACTATAATCGTGTTTTTGTGAAATTTCTTCAGTGATTTTTGCCAAATTCAATATTGGTGTGGAAATGTAATGTTGTGCCCACTTTGCTAATAGTAACGATATGATTAGTAAAATAACCAATAAAAGAGAAGAAATAAGTATTAAAGATTTAATTTTTTCATTTAATTCAGTAGTCGATATTTCTAAAAAAATCGTTCCTTGAAATTCTTCTTCGTGGTAGATTGGCTCTGAAATGTATAATAATTCATCTACAAATTTCTTGTCTTGAGCCATGTAGTATTCTAAATTGTTAATGTCAGAAATGTCTTTGTAAGAAGCGAATAGATTTTCTTCTGCATCAAATATGTGTGCATTTTTTATATTTTTAACAACTTTTAATTTCTCAAAAGTTAAGCTTGCTCGTTCTACATCGTTAAAAAGTAGAGAAATAATACTAAACTCTCCTAACAATTTTGCTTCCAAGGAACTCACAGCAATCAAGTCTTTTTTATAATTATAAATTGATCCAAAAATAAATATTCCAAATCCAATAACCATTGTACTTGCTGTTATGCCAAAAATAAGCATAATTATTTGATATTTAATTGATGAGCGCTTGCGTATTTGCATATCTTTATTTAACTAATTATTTAAGCACGTTGTGCTATTTAATGTTGCTTATGCATTTGTGCAAATTTCTTACAATCAGTAATTTACACGTGATTTCAAAAGTGTCGCTTAATTATAGGTATCTATTTAAGTGAATTTTAAATAAATACGTAAGCAACATAAAAAAAGGCGAAGACTTTAGATTATTTTTCCATAATCAAGTAGTAATGCATCTATTTTTAGTCCTGATTTTTTAGCTTCTTTTTCGTTAATTTCAAACTTAAGTCTGTTATCTACAGAATAAAAATTAATATGCACGCCTCTGTGCGCATAGCCTCGTGTATCGCCTATCGTCAAAATGCCTTTGTTCTTTGTACTTTCCAAAATTTTAGATAAATTATACCTTTCTGATTTAGATATAAATAATATTTCACATCTTTTTAGTTCTTCCAAATTTTTAATATAATAAATTTTAATTTTTCGTTTTTTTAGTCGTCTATTTTTATAAATTAGATCTAATAAATCATCAAAAGGATTGTCTCCAATAACATAAATCCGAAACTCGTCAGCCTGCATTTGCCCGTTCGGCCATTCGACAAATGATGCAAATTTAGCAATCCAACTAGCCTTTAGTGCATATTCGCTCACTTGTTGTGCTTGTAGCCAATTAGATGCTGCCAACAGGAAAATTAAAAGTACTTTTTTTACTGAAAATCGCATATTTTAAAATTTTATTCCTGCATGAACATTGAATATTCGTCCTTTTCCAATGCTGCCTTTTTCTAGCCAAATATTGTTTATAGTGGTCGGATAGCTTATTTTTTGATCGAAAATATTAGATATTTTTAGATTAATGAAAATATTTTTATGAAATAAATGATGAAATTGCAAATTAATATTAGTAACAGAAAATGCAGAAATACTATTACCGATACGCCCTTTGGGTGAAAAATCGCTTGCAGTTGGGTTTATTGGTGAATTATCCCATTTTGTTTCCATTGCATCCGTAAAAATACTGTTAATATTAATCGTAATAAAATTGTTAAATTGGTAATTAATAGACGATTGAACCAATAAATCGGGAGAATATCCTGGTTTTATATCTTCAAAGCCTACCTCCATATTTTTTGTTTTTTGGTAAACAATCCCTGTATTTAACTTAATTTTATTTGTAATAATGTTTATCTGAAAATTCATTTCTGCGCCACTTGTTTCTAGTTTTCCTTCGTTTGCACTACGCAAAATCCACATTTGTTCATTTAAAAGATATTCGTTATGTTTTGAGATTAGATTATTCAATTTGTTATGAAATAAACTTAAATTGATAAGAAATAAATCATTTTGTGTATGCATGTAATTAAGCTCAAATGTCTGAATTTTAGAAGTTTCTAGTTGTACTTGACTTGTGCCTAGAAGAACCGCATTTTGCATGATCGATGGTTGTTTAGTTGCTTCGCCATACAATAGTTTAAATATATTATATTTATTGAGATGATAAATAAATGCAGCTTGTGGAATAAATTCGATTTTATTATTTATATATTCCCCTGATTGTGTATTTTCTACTGAAGTTCCCATTGATTTCTGATAAACCATTTCATAAGCTTCGTTATATTCTAATCGAATACCTCCTACAAATTTTAATTTTTCCAATACTTGCCAACTAAGTTGCGAAAATAGTGCATTTTGATTAACATCCGTAGGTAATGTAAATTTAGTGTTGCTATATAAATCGCCAAACACTGGATAATCATACACTTGCATTAATCTCACTATTGAACGCCGATGCAAACCTGTCAATATTTCTATATTATGTTTGGGTACAAATAATGCATTTATTTCAGCTTCGTAGCTGTTGCTGCTCAAGTGGTTGTAGGCATACGCATCTGTATGAATGATCTGATAATCAATACAATATTGATGTTTAAAGAAGCCAAATTTTGTATTTAATTGAAACTGCTCGCTAAAATCCTTTTTATAAGCAAGCGAAAAATTATTAGAATAAGATGCAAGTTTCGAGCCACTCCCGATAGACGGTAATCCATCAAATACTTCTTTCGTGCCTTCTATAATGCTAATATCGAGCTGTAAATTCTTGAATGTTCCCGAAAAGTTTATATGTTTTTGCAAATCGTCAAGTATGCCTTTCGTTCTCGAATTGGCAGAAACACCCATTTGTTGTAAAAAAACAGCATCATTCGTCATTTCCGAAAATGAGACATCTACGCTATTTATTTGTGCATAAGACGCATTCAGGCTATATTGAAAGCCTTGTAATTGATCGGATAGACGTAAAAAAGTACGATAACTTTGGTCATTTTCAATTAATGCGGAAAGCTGATTCTTTGGTTTTTTCAGATCTATTTCATTAGTAATGATATTGATTGCTCCAAAAAAAGCACCTCGCCCATAAAGTACCGACATCGGTCCTCGGATAATTTCAATTCGATCGATCGATTCTACTGGAATATTGATTTTCGACATCGGATAAAAATCTCGAGAATCGCCTACTTGATTTACTCCATTAATCAGAATCGTTACATGGCTAAATTCGCCACTCGAATAAAAACCTCGCACCCCAAAGTTCACAGAACCAAGCCAGTAATAATCATCAATCATGTAGAATCCTGAAATATTTTGTAATATTTCTTCCAATGAATGATAGCCTAAATCCTCAATTTCTTTTCGTTCGATAAGGATTACGCTTGCAGGAATTTCACTTATTTTTGTCTTGTGCTTGCTGCCCGTGTATATTTCTTTATTAATTAAGCCTGAAAAATCTAAATCTGTAAAATCTTCGATACGTTCCTCATTTTGAGAGAAAACGACCGTATTGATGAAAATTAAAAAAAAGAAAATAAAATTTAGAGATGGAGGTGTTTTTGTTTGTATATATATATATATTTTCATCTTTGTATTTTTAGAGAAGCATCTAGAAAAATTAATTGTATATTCATTTAGTTGTAAGTTGCTTACTCCGTGAGTATTATACACGTGTGTAAGCAACATTAAAAAGGTCGAAGACCTTATTGTAAATTTATAACGAGTTTAAAGATCTTAAATATACAAATTTTTTTATTTATTTTGCGAATTATACTGAATTACTGTTAAAATTGGAATTTTGAAAATGAATTATTTTTTAAGCATAAAATTCTTACATAGCTTGTGTTGTGGAATAATTTTATGAATAAGTAACATTAATAGAGAAATTAATATAGAAAAAGATGATTGAATTTGAAGCAGAAATAAGAGTGCGTTATAGCGAAACAGACCAAATGGGCTATGTTTATTATGGAAATTATCCGCAATATTTTGAAATAGCACGTACAGAAATGATGAGAAAGTATGATTTGACATATAAAAACATTGAAGAAATGGGAATTATGATGCCAGTTGTTTCTCTTAATATTAAGTATAAGCGACCTGCTAAATATGACGATTTGTTACATGTAAAAGTATGGGTGGAAAAAATACCAACAACAAGAATGGAATTTTCATATGAGGTTTATAATCAAGAAAATAAGCTATTAGCGACAGGCGATACTATTTTGGTTTTTGTGAGCGAAAAAACACGCAGACCAGTAAGCATGCCTGATAATTTTACCAAAAAGATAGAGAAACTTTTTTGAGAAATAAAGCTAAAATAAAAAAACGCTACAGCC
>JAOZTL010000133.1:0-5012 GCA_029942205.1 Bacteroidales bacterium
ACATACGAAAGTTTTGGTATGTCTACTTCTAGTATATCTAAATTAGCAACTACGGCTGCATCATCGTCTGTTCCATTTCCGTTGGCATCATATTTCAGCAAACCTGTAGCAGGAAGCGTGAGTATTCTTACAGTTATTGGCGTGGTTGTATTTGTGTTATACGAAAAATCGGGGTTAGTCAACGTAAATGGATACGGTACATCTTCATTTGTAAGTACACTATGATCGTCAGGAACAGGTGCTGGCCCCAAGGGTGTTGTATCGTAGTCTGTATTTATTACAAATGCCATGCTAATCAGTACGATAAAACTAACCAAACTAACTCTAACTAAATTTTTCATTATATGCTGTTTTTATAAAAATTCAAATCTTAAAATACATTTGTGTCCTAAAAATCATACTTTCAAGGTCTTTGCTTATGTCATGTTTGCGTGTTTCACCCAAAAGCTCTTTTTCTATAACGCTTATTATACTCATATATTGACCTAATTCAGTGAATGAAAGTTGCATGAATGCACAAAAATAAAACATTTTTTTGATTTTAAGGTCTTTGATCTCTTTAATGTAGGCTTTGCTCATCAAAAGTTAAAGAATGACTAAGTTAATTGGATTCAATACATTATTTTTAACTACAAAGAAACGAATAAAAAAAGGGCTTCTTCTGACGATCAATAGTCTTGTTTTTTATAAACAAAGCTTGCTTTTTAATGTTGTTTAAGAGGAAATACAGAATTGTTACAGCAAAAAGGTATACAAAGACATTAAATATCTCTAAAGATGGAGGAAATTCTTCATTAAAACAATCAAATATCAATTACGACAGCCTATTTTTCTTTTTATAAGCATGATAAATGCATTCAGATAGTGTTTCTTATTAATCAGATGGGAATAAATTATTCTCAGATCACACTTATTAGCAATCAAACGATCTATCATTTCTTTTAGTTGGGGATGGAAAGCATTTAGTTGATGCCTTCAACTGTTTAGTTGATACTAAAAAGTATTTAGTTGATAGCTTAAACTGTTTAGTTAATGATAAAAAGCATTTAGTTGATGGCTTAAACTGTTTAGTTGAGTCTAAAAAGTATTTAGTTGGTGAAAAATCCGTTTAGTTGAGTCTAAAAAGCATTTAGTTGGTAAATAATTCGTTTAGTTGGCTTTTAAAAACCCAACTAAACACTTTTAATTTATAAAATACGGCAACAAAATAAAAAATCATACCAGCTAATGGCTCTTTTATTAGAACTAAAAAAAATAATAGAACAACTAACAATTTTAGTTTCTAAACAAAACGAAATGGATGAGCAACTGTCAATCTTTTATTATCAAAATAAAAAGTAAAAAGCTCAACTAAACAGCAAACAGCATCAACTAATCTAACAAAAAAATCAACTAACACCTCGAATAATACATCTGACAACTAAGATCTTCTAACTTTTTGGTAATATCTCACGCATAAGTGAAAATATGTTCTTAATTAATGGTTTGTTAATTAATAATTATAAACTTAACTTTGTTCTATCCTTTAAAAAGTACTAACTGGTTGGAAATTTGGTCTATCTAACAACTAAGGTCTTCGTCCTTTTTGATGTTACTCACGCTCTCATACAATAGTTTTCTTAACATTAAGGTCTTCGACCTTTTTTGATGTTGCTCACGCACGAATAGAAATACTCTTATTAGCAAGAAATAATTGAGTCCGCTCCGAAAAGTCATACGATGAATATTTCAACAAAATACAGAAATATTTAACACTGATATACAGTCTGTTACGTAATTCATCGTATGACTTTTTCGGCATTTGCCCTTTTCGGAGTGGTCTCATAATTATAAACTTAATCTTATATTTCACTGAATAGTATGTACTTACAAACAATATCAGAAAAATCAAAGATCTAGTTTTTTGTTTTTATAAAAAAATAACTATATTTACCTCGTTAATAATTTTTGTTCACCCACTTAAAAAAAGTGAAACTTATGAAAACTAAAACAATAACCAGTATTGATTCATTGCACAAAGCATTTATCAAAATTTATCAAGGGCTTGGTGTCGAATTTGTTTCGAGAATCGAACAGGAAATGATTCAATTAGTACCATCAGAAGATAGTAGCGTTTTCTTGAAAGCAGGATACAGTGAGAATGAAAATACGCTTAGCCTAAATGTGTATGTGTCTAATCCACAAAAAGATCCTAAAGAGATTCATTTTAGCGAAATTATATACCAATGGCTAATAAAAGCAGATGTTGAAAACCTTCCTCTTATACAAAAATATATTCTCTTGATGGAAGCAAAAAAAGGAGACTCCTATGATATAGATGCCATTCCTGCCATTTATACTGAACAACTAAAAGAATATTACTTACGCTTTGTTGTCAGTAAATAAGCAAAACTGGCATCAAGAAAGTCAAAAAACCTAAGTTTGATTAAACATCTCAAAAAAAAATATTAATTATTATAATCTTATGAAAGAAGCAAAAAAAGATTTTTGTGAAAAGTGTGGGAACTATTTTTATACACACTCTCATCATATCCTACCTAAAGCTATTTATGGTAAAAAAGGAAAAACAGCTGAATTATGTCCCAATTGCCATACCCACTTTCATGAATACAGTAAGCAAAAAACTACAGACCCGAAAGATGCCGTCGAAGCAGAAAAGATTTGGGCTACTTGGCTGAAAACAATCGCCATTACATTTACTATCGCTGCCATTGGCTGGTTTGCTGCTGTGGCATAAGGTCTAGTTTACGGCAGTTTCGAGCAATTCAATCGAAATATTATCGGCATCCATTCTAGCATTAATTCCCGTAGGCAATATTGCTTTGTTCTTTACATGCCCAAACGGAAAGCCATACATTACAGGCATATTGAGTTTTTGCAAGCGATCACGCAGTACTTCCTCTAAGGAAAACGAATCGCTAACTTTCGTATCCACCCCATCAATATCGCATCCTCTGAAAATTCCTAGAATAATTCCTGCTGCCCGTGCGATGTTAGTAGCCATCAACAATTGTGTGAGCATGCGATCTACTTTGTACGGATATTCGGCTATCTCTTCGATAAATACAAGCTTACCTTCAAAATCGGGTTCATAATCCGTCCCAATCAACGAAATCAATAAGGACAAATTACCACCAAGCAATATGCCCTCGGCTGAGCCTGAGCGGATGGTATACGGCTCGTATTCCGATTTGTTTTCGGTATTTGCTTCACGCTGGTAAGGTATTTCATAATAAGCTTTGGGTGTCATCACCACGTTTCGAAAGGTTTCCATCGTGTACAAATTAAAAGACGAAATACCCACTAACCCATGGAAACTAATGAGTTCTGATTTCTGGTACATCGCCACAAACAAAGCGGTGATGTCACTGTATCCCAAAAATACTTTGGGCTTATTGGCAAACAAGTCATAATCCAACAAATGTAGTATGCGTGTGCAGCCGTAGCCGCCTCGTATACTGAGGATACCGTCCACCTCATCGTTATAGAACATGTGATGCAACTCATCGGCTCGATGTTGGTCGCTACCTGCCAAATAACCTTTCTTGGACAGAATAGTGTCTAAATAATAGGGAACAAAGCCTATATCTTTGAGCTTTTGTACTGCTGATTTTAATTGATCGGCTCGTACAAAGCCTCCTGGTGATACCAGCCCGATCGTGTCGCCTTTGCGCAAACGTGCAGGCTTTTTGTTTTGTATATTACTTGTATTCATACAGCGAATGTGAGAATAAGGAAATGCAGAAAATACTCCAGCTAAACTTATGTTTTTGATAAATGTTCTGCGTTTCATCGGATTTATATTCTTTAATTGGTATTAATAAAAAAGGAACACTGATTTGACGGATGACACGAATGTTTACTGATTTTTCTTAAACCCCACCTTAATCCTCTCCTTAAAAGGGAGGACTTTGCCTCCGTACTGTCTACAAAGTGTTCATGACATTGCGTAAGCCTCATCAAAAAAAGTCGAAGACTTACCTTATTTTTTTAGTCCTGCAAGAGCCAATATTCCAACACTAAAGATAGATCCAGCAATAGAAGTAGGCACAGCCGCTATTATAGCCAATACGAAAGCTTTCAGTGAGCTTTGCCCTGATGGATCTTCGGCTTTTTGCTGAATAAAATACACTCCAGCAAATGTGATAACAAAAGCCAGTACAACAATAACAGGCGTACTAAGCCCTAAACTCAATGCATTAACGCCAAAAAGCGCATTATCCACTCCCAAAGTAAGCAAGGCACTTGCTGACTGGAAATAGTGTTTCTTTTTTACAATAGGTTTGTTCATAATACGTTATAGTAATTTAATGTTTTTTTTATTATTAATCCAATTACCCGTCTTACCGCTTGAAGCGATCGGACGGATACTTAACCAAATTCATTTTAGTATGAATAAATCAAAAAAAAGTTAAAAAAACCTCAGCTATTGATTAATCTGCTTCATGTTTTCGAGATGAATAGGCATAAAATTAAATCCATAACCCCGATAGCCTACAACCGAAATCGAAACCTTGACCAAGCCTGCATCTATCATGTTTATTTCCTCGGCTGCTGCTTTCGACAAGTCCAATACTCGCTTGGGCGACCGTGGTCCTCTGTCGTTGATTATCACCACCACCGATTTTGAGTTTTCCAAATTCGTAACCCGAACGATAGTACCAAAAGCAAGCTTCTTATGTGCGGCAGTAAGTTCTGTCATATCGAAAATCTCGCCATTTGCTGTCTTGCGCCCATCAAAGCCTGGTCCATACCAACTCGATATTCCTTCTTGTATCGGAATACTAGGGCTTACCATTTGTATGCTCGCTTTCTTCTGACAACTTATTGTTATAAATACCACAAAACTAATCAGTATAAAGCCTGAAGAAGGAAGATATTTTAGCATTCTAATTTTAATAAATAAGGTCTTTGCCTAATCATAAATTGCTCAATTCTTATTTTTTATTAATTGCAAAGCCACCCATTTATCTTTCGTTAATTGATTAATGATCGATAATTTGTTTTTTTGA
>JAOZTL010000133.1:5022-7883 GCA_029942205.1 Bacteroidales bacterium
CTTAAAAGGAGCGTCGCTCCACTTTTCATAACTCGCACATAGGTCGGAATATCTTCTAGTAAGATATTTCGATTTATATTCGCAAACACAGCATCAAATTGCTGCTTATCAAGCAATTCCGCTCCTCCCTTGGCTACCTTTATCTGTTCTTGTTTATTGATCGAAATATTTTCAAGCGTATTGTTGTATGCCCATTCATCAATGTCTATAGCCAAAATAGGCGCAGCACCACGCATAGCCGCCAAAATAGCCAACACACCCGTTCCGCAACCCATATCGAGTACGGCTTTGTCTTGCAGATCAATATCCAAAATGTGACTAATCATAAGCGAAGTGGTCTGATGATGCCCCGTGCCAAACGACATTTTCGGATCAATCAATATCTCGTATTCCGCTTGCTGCTCGGTTTGATGAAAAGTGCTTCGTATCAAACATTTATCGGCTATCAGCAGCGGCTCAAAGAAGTTCTTTTCCCATTCTTCGTTCCAGTTCTTATCTTCCATCAATTGATGCTCAAAAGTAAAGCTAAAATCTCCTAAATCACTAAAATCAATCGTTTTCAATGCTTCTGTACTGAATTTTTCTTGAGGAATATAAGCTTTTAGTCCGTTTTCTGCTTCCACAAAGCTTTCGTATCCTAAATTATTGAGTGCATCGGCTAGCAAATCGCTCAAAAAATCAGGCGCTTCGGGTATCGTACAGGTTAATTCTATGTATGCCATATTTTATATTTTTAAGGTCTTCGAGCTTTTTTGATGTTGCTTACGCACTAATAGTAAAATCTATAAATAATTAGATTCTTAATTTTAGCCTACTCCTTCAAAGTCTTCGATCTTTTCAATATTGCTTTCACAATTCTGCAAATCTATAATATTCAATGAAGTAAAAAAATTTAAACGTCTTGTTAATTTTCGACAAATCATTCCTTGTTATGATTTTATACCAACGCATGAGCAACATTAAGAAGGTCGCAGACCTAGTCTTCCACAAGCATCATATCCAGCTGTTTGCGTTCCATGTTTACCCGAATGATTTGTACCTTGATGGCATCGCCGAGTTGGTATTTCTTTTTGCTAGTCTGCCCCACGATACAGAAGTTTTTCTCATCAAACGAATAAAAGTCGTTCTCGATGTCTTTCAAAGCCACCATTCCTTCTATTTTATGATCCATAATTTCGACATACAAGCCCCACTCGGTAACGCTCGAAATCACGCCCTCGTATTCGTTTCCGATTTTATCTTTCATAAACTCTGTTTGTTTGTATTTAATAGACGATCGTTCGGCCATTGCTGCCTTGCGCTCCATGTTAGACGTATGGCGGCATTGGTTACGAAGTGTTGGCTTGTCTGCCGATTTGCCCTCGTGCAAATACCTTTCCATCAAGCGATGCACCATCATGTCGGGATAGCGACGTATGGGCGACGTAAAGTGCGTGTAGTACCGAAAAGCCAATCCATAGTGCCCTACATTATCGACATCATACACCGCTTTTGCCATTGAGCGCACGGCTAATCCTTCTATTACGTTTTGCTCATCTTTTCCTTTGATGTTTTCTAATAATACATTCATGGAAGTGGCTATTTCTTTGGTTTTCTTAAACTCAAACGAATATCCAAAACGCTTAATGAATTTGGAGAATGAGTTCAACTTTTCCAAGTCGGGCTCGTCGTGTACTCGATAAACAAACGGCTTGGCTTTACCGCCTCCTTTGGGTGCGCCAATGCGCTCTGCTACTCGCCTATTGGCTAATAACATAAACTCTTCGATCAATTTATTTGCCTCTTGCGATTCTTTGTGATAAATATCGACTGGCTTACCGTTTTCATCAATATTAAATCGAATTTCTTTCCGATCAAAAGAGATAGAGCCTTGTTGGAATCGTTTGTCTCGGAGCTTTTTTGCCAGCCCGTTCAATGTCAATATTTCGTCTTTGAGTTCGCCTTCTTCGGTTTCGATTATTTCTTGTGCATCTTCGTAAGCAAAGCGTTTGTCGGAACGGATAACGGTACGTCCAAACCATTCGCTGATGATTTCGGCTCTATCGTTCATCTCAAACACGGCAGAATAAGTCAGCTTTTCTTCGTCGGGGCGCAAGGAGCATACAAAATTCGATAGCTGCTCGGGCAGCATCGGTACTACTCTATCGACTAAATAAACCGAAGTAGCTCGCTCAAAGGCTTCTTTATCCAAAATACTGTTAGGTTTTACGTAATGCGTTACATCGGCAATGTGTATGCCTATTTCCCAGTTCTGATTGGCTAATTGACGAATAGATAATGCATCGTCAAAGTCTTTGGCATCGTGCGGATCGATAGTAAAAGTGGTTATCTTACGAAAATCTTTTCGGCGTGCAATCTCTTTTTCGCTGATTTCGATGTTCACGTTTTGTGCTTCTTGCATCACTTCGGCAGGAAACTCAATTGGCAACTCGTATTCTGCCATAATGGTGTGCATCTCCACTTCGTGTTCGCCTTGTTTTCCAAGGACTTCTATTATTTCGCCAAACGGGCTTTTTCCATTCTTTGGCCATTCGGTGATTCGCCCTACTACCCGCTCGCCATTCTTTGCTCCATTTAATTTGCCCAATGGTATGAACAAATCGTAAGGCATTTTTATGCTATCGGTAATCAAAAAAGCAAAGTTCGCCGATATTTCTATCGTTCCCACAAATGTTTTGCGTGCATGCTCGATAATCTCGATAACTTCGCCTTCCAGCTGTTTGCGACGGCGGCGTGCAAAAAGGTACACTTTCACCGTATCGCCGTGCAGCGCATGATTCATGTTGTTTTCGGAAATACGAGCATCGTCCTGCAAATCATCCGAAATCAAATACGCATGCCCGTGCTTGGTCATGTCGATA
>JAOZTL010000134.1 GCA_029942205.1 Bacteroidales bacterium
TGAAATTAGTTGTTTTTTCCTTTTTTTCGGGGAAAAATGCGCAAGTCGGGTTAAGATATGCGGCATAAATACTAACTAGAAAGATGTCTATTAGCTATTTCATTTCTATTTTTCCGTAAAGCCATCCATTCTTCTAAGCAATTCAGTTTTCTAAATATTTTATGGATTTACATAACTGAGCAACATCTAAAACAGCAATTGCATTCTTTCGTATTTCCTTTATTTCAGTTTCAGTTAATTTCATTTTTTCATGAAAGGATGAAATTCTACTTTTTTGTTTGCAAATGGGTGGTAGTCACCTTTTAAGCCAACAGCTTTCGTATTACGAATCGTATGAACGATCTCGATACTTTTACGAGCATCGTCTAAACCAAATCCATTGCCTGCTAAAATATTCTTATACGTTTCTGTATGCAAGTCGGTAAATCCTCCGCTAAATTCAATTTCATCTCCCTCTACCGTTATTGAACGATAAGTACGCTGTCCTGTTTTTTTCACTTCTTCGGGTAATGCATTATAATCTAAACACAAAAACCAACGTACTCTAGCACGTTCTAATTCTAAGTATCCAGCACCACGCATTGGCTCTAGTACATTAACTACATTTTTCTTTACATCACCAAATATCCATGTCAGCATATCATAAAAGTGTACTCCAATATTTGTAGCAATTCCGCCAGATTTCATCTCCTCTGCTTTCCACGAAGCAAAATACCAATGACCACGAGATGTCATATAAGTCAAATCAACATCATAAATTTTATCTTTAAGACCTTCTTCGATTTTCTTTTTCAATGCAATAAGCGATGGATGTAAACGTAACTGCAAAACATTATAAATCCGATGCCCCGATTCTTTTTCGACTTCTTTCAATGCATCCACATTCCAAGGGTTTAATACCAATGGTTTTTCACAAATAGCATCTGCTTCATGACGTAAGGCAAACCGAATATGAGAATCATGTAAATAATTCGGTGTGCAAATTCCTACATAATCAATTTTTTGCTCTGTTTTTCTTAATTTATCAACATGACGCTCAAAACGTTCATACTCTGTAAAAAAGTCTGCATTTGGGAAATAGCTATCCAAAATACCTACACTATCACTTTTATCTAAAGCTGTTATTAATTCATTTTCAGTATCCTTTATTGCTTTTAAATGTCTTACAGCAATATATCCAGCAACTCCTATTAATGCAAAATTCTTCATTATTATTTTATAGTATTTTTACTATTTTTTTTGTTACTTGTTCTTCCCTTAATTGATATTTCTCACCACTTTCGGTACAAATGGCCTCTCCTTTTTCATCAAATAGCAAGCGATGCCCATATTCACTCATCCAGCCGATTTGTTTGGCAGGATTACCAACTAATAATGCATACGGTTTCACTTCTTTCGTAACAACGGCTCCAGCTCCAATAAAGGCATATTCGCCAATATCGTGCCCACAGACAATAGTTGCATTTGCGCCTATTGATACTCCTTTTTTCACCAAAGTTCGCTCATACTGCCCTTTTCTATTTACGCCACTACGTGGATTTGTAATATTTGTAAATACCATTGAAGGACCTAAAAAAACGTCATCCTCACAAATTACACCTGTATAAATAGAAACATTATTTTGAATTTTCACATTTTTCCCTAAAACTACTTCTGGCGAAATTACAACATTCTGCCCTATATTACAATTTTCGCCAATATTACAATCACTCATTATATGCGAAAAATGCCAAATTCTGGTGCCTTCTCCTATTTTACAATCAGAATCGATTACGGCTGTTTCATGTGCAAAATATTTTTTCTTCATCTTTTTATCATTTAAAAAAAGCTAATATTGCTTCTTTAATATAAGACAACTCAATATCTGTCAATTCGGTATGCATTGGCAATGAAAGTACATTGGAAGCTAAATATTCTGTTACTGGAAAATCGCCATCTACATATCGCTCATTCAAATACGCTTTTTGTAAGTGCAAAGGAACAGGATAATAAATCATTGCAGGAATATTTTTTATTCCTAAGTATTCTCGCAATTCATCCCTATTTGCATCTTTAATAAGCAAAGTATACTGATGAAAAATATGTTTTGATTTTTTAGAGCGATAAGGAATCTTAATATTTGGGTGATTCAAGAAAGCTTGATCGTAATAATGTGCTGCTTTACGTCTGGCATTGCTATATTCATCCAAATGTGGTAATTTCACTCGTAAAATAGCTGCTTGAATGGAATCTAATCTGGAATTAACTCCCACTAAATCATGATAATACCGAGTTTCCATACCATGATTAGCAATAATGCGTATTTTATGAGCAATTTCGTCATTATTGGTAAATAAAGCACCTCCATCACCATAGCATCCCAAATTTTTGGATGGAAAAAACGAGGTTGTTCCGATATCCCCCATCGTTCCTAACTTTATCGTTTGTCCTGAATTCGAATAATAATCGCCACCAATACCTTGCGCAGTATCCTCGATAAGAGATAATTGATGTTTTTTTGCAAGTACCACCAAGTCGTCCATATTCGCAGCTTGTCCGAATAAATGAACAGGAATAATTGCCTTTGTTTTTGAAGTAATTGCTTTTTCGACAGCCTCCACCGAAATATTGTATGTATCCATTTCTACATCTACCAAAACTGGCGTAAGTCCCAATAAAGCAATCACTTCTGCCGTAGCTATAAAAGTAAAACTAGTAGTTATAACTTCATCACCTCGCTCCAAACCTAATGCCATCAAAGCAATTTGCAAAGCATCCGTTCCATTTCCACAAGCAATAACATGTTTTACTCCCAAATAATCAGCAAATTCTTTTTCGAAATTTTTAACAGCACTTCCTTTTATAAAAGCTGTAGAATCGATTACTTCTTGAATTGCTACGTCTATTTCTGGTTTGATTTTTTGATATTGACTTTTCAAATCAACCATTTGAATCTTCTTCATACTCGCTTTTCATTTACTAATTTCAAATCATTCTGTACCATTTCAGTTACCAACTCTTGCAAATCACACTCTGCTTTCCAGCCAAGCTTTTTGTAAGCCTTAGATGCATTTCCTACTAACAAATCGACTTCTGTTGGACGAAAATACTGCGGATCTATTTCCAAAACAATATCTCCTTTTGTCAAATGCGAGCTAATTCCTTCCACTTTAGAATTATCAATTTCAGTAACTTTTGCTTTTTCTTGTACACCTTCGCCTACAAAATTGAGCGTTACGCCTATTTCAGCAAATGCCATACGCACAAATTCCCTTACTTCAGTAGTAATACCAGTTGCAATAACATAATCCTCTGCTTCATCTTGCTGTAATATTAAATACATTGCCTTTACATAATCTTTGGCATGCCCCCAGTCTCGTTTGGCTGATAAATTACCTAAATACAATTTGTCTTGTAATCCCAAAGCAATTTTTGCTACTGCACGAGTTATTTTTCGGGTAACAAAAGTTTCACCTCTCAACGGACTTTCATGATTAAATAAAATACCATTGGCGGCAAACATTCCATAAGCTTCTCTGTAATTCACTGTTATCCAATACGCATACATTTTGGCTACTGCATAAGGGCTACGAGGATAAAATGGCGTTTTCTCTGTTTGAGGCACTTCTTGTACTTCTCCATACAACTCACTCGTAGAAGCTTGATATATTTTCGTTTTCTTTGTCAAATTCAATAAGCGCACCGCTTCCAATAGCCGTAAAGTGCCAACACCGTCAGCATTTGCAGTATATTCGGGTGTATCAAAGCTGACATGTACATGCGACATGGCTGCTAAATTGTAAATTTCATTAGGCTGTACTTCTTGTATGATCCGAATCAGATTCGTTGAATCGGTCATATCACCATAATGAAGAATAAAATTTCGATTTTCTACATGTGGATCCTGATACAAATGGTCTATTCTATCGGTATTCAATAGCGAACTTCTACGTTTAATTCCATGTACGACATAGCCTTTTTCTAATAAAAATTCTGCCAAATAAGCTCCGTCTTGTCCTGTAATACCTGTTATTAATGCAATTTTTGCCATTTATACTAAATCGTTATTCTTGCTTATTAAAAAAGATGATTAATTTTTCTATTTCATTAAAATATAATTCATTAATATATTCTAAAATTCGTATAAACAAATCATAATTATATGTATATGCCATTAAATTTCAATTATTCTGCATATCTAACCAAACTTCTCCATTTTCAATAATTCCTAGTTGAAATGCTTTTTTCAATATGTCTCTCTGATATTTTTCTATTAATCCTTTACTTTCAATAAAGTCTTTTATTATTTTCCATGCCAATTCATAAGTATATTCAAATCGCTAGATAAGACCTTCTTTTGATAAATCATCTAAATTATCAAATCGATCAATCGCATATTTTAATTGAAGAAATGCTTTCTCAAAATTTTCAAACCGCTGTTTCCAACGTACTTCTTTATGATTCATTTGCGATTATTTTCATAAAAAACAATACCTTTTTCTAAGATATATATTTTTAGTTCTTCATTATCTGTAGAATAAAAATTAACAACATCAATAAAATACGGAATAGGTGATTCTTTGTTCAATCAGAACCTTTTTTATAATTTCCCATTGCACGAGAACCAAAAATAACAGCTTTATCTATTTCTCTTACTTTTGCAATAGCCTCCACAATCAAATCATAACTTTTATCATATATTCCAAATTTGTTATTCATCAGTTTTCGTCATCAACGACATAATCAATTAATACTTACCACTTACGAAAAAATGATTATCAAATTAATTTTGTCCATCTCTTTACTTAATCATAAAAAAACAAGAGAAAATACATCAAATTTATTTCTAATTATTTTTTCCCTATTCCAAAATAATCGAATCCAAATTGACGAACTTCCTCTCCATCATAAATATTTCGTCCATCAAAGATAACTTTATTTTTCATCAATTTATCTAAGATTTTATATTTTAAATTTCTAAATTCAGCCCATTCGGTAATCACAACCAGCGCATCAGCATCAATAACAGCCTCATACGGATCATCAGAATATGTGATTTTATCGCTTAAAATACGTTTTGCTTCTTCGATAGCTACAGGATCATACGCAACAACGCTAGCACCTTCTTCTAATAATTTTTTGATAATTACACGCGATGGTGCATCACGCATATCGTCTGTATTAGGCTTAAAGGAAAGTCCCCATAGAGCAATTTTTTTACCTTTCAGGTCATGCTCAAAATAATTATTCATTTTCGTGAAAACAACCGATTTTTGTCTATCATTCACTCGTTCCACAGCTTTCAAGACTTCCAGCGAGTGTCCAAAATTATCTGCTGTTTTTATCAGTGCTTTCACGTCTTTCGGAAAGCAACTTCCGCCATATCCAGCTCCTGCATAAATAAATTTATTTCCTATCCGAGAATCACTCCCTATTCCTTCACGCACCTTCGTTACGTCTGCTCCTACTATTTCACACAAGTTAGCAATATCATTAATAAAGCTAATTTTGGTTGCCAGCATAGCATTTGCAGCATATTTTGTCATTTCAGCCGAAGGAATATCCATAAAAATAATCGGATGTCCATTCAAAACAAAAGGTTTATACAAGCGTTCCATGTAGTTTTGAGCTTTCGGAACGTCTACTCCCACTACAATTCTGTCTGGCTTTAAAAAGTCGTTAATAGCATCGCCTTCTTTCAAAAATTCGGGATTCGATGCGACATCAAAAGGAATCGTTACTCCTCGTTTATCCAATTCATCCGTAACAGCTTGGCGTACTTTTTCTGCTGTTCCGATAGGTACAGTACTTTTATCAACCACAACTAAATAATCAGTCATGTGTTCGCCTATTTCCTTCGCTACTCCAAGTACATATTGCAAATCAGCACTGCCGTCTTCATCAGGTGGCGTACCTACTGCTATAAAAACGACTTCTGTATCTTTCAACGATTGCTTTAAATCAGTAGAAAAAAACAATCTTTTTTTAGCAACATTATTATGCACCATTGTTTCCAATCCTGGTTCATAAATAGGGATTATTCCTTTATTTAAGTTATCGATTTTTTTCTTATCAATATCTACACAAGTAACTGTAACTCCTGTTTCGGCAAAGCAAGTTCCTGATACTAAACCTACATAACCTGTTCCTACTACTGTTATTTTCATCTGTTTAAATTTTAATTTAATCACTTCTTAATATTATAATAAAGCAATAAAATCTAGTCTATTTATACTTTTCATTCCAATACAATTAGAATTTCATTAAATACCATTCTATTGTTTTTCGAATTCCTGTTTCAAAATTTTCATCTGCTTTCCACTCCAGATTTTGTTCTATTTTTGTTGCATCAATGGCATAACGGCGATCATGTCCTGCACGGTCTTTCACAAAAGCAATCAAATCTGCATATTTTGCACCATCCGTTCTTGGTCGTAATTCATCCAATATTTCACAAATATAGTTTACAATAAATAAATTTGTGCGTTCATTTCGCCCTCCAATATTGTATGTTTCACCTGCATTCCCATCATGATATACTAAATCGATACCTTTACAATGATCCAAAACATAGAGCCAATCTCGCACATTTAAGCCATCTCCATAAACTGGTATATTTTCCAAATTTAATGCTTTTTGAATAATAACAGGAATTAATTTTTCATTATGCTGTTTTGGTCCATAATTATTCGAGCAATTCGATGTCGTAACATCCATTCCGTAAGTATGATGATAGGCACGAACAATAAAATCTGATGATGCTTTTGCTGCACTATACGGCGAATTTGGCGCATAAGGCGTTGTTTCTTCAAAAAGCCCTTTTTTGCCAAGTGTTCCATACACTTCATCTGTCGAGATATGATGAAAGCGACATTTTTTGTAAGCTTCTTTGTATTGAAATGGCGCATCCATCCAATATTTACGAGCGACATCAATCAATGTAAATGTTCCATTAATATTTGTTTTAATGAATACTTCGGGACCTGTTATAGAATTATCAACATGCGATTCTGCAGCAAAATGAATAACTCCATGAATATCATATTTTTCAAATAAGTACTCAACTAACTCTCTATTATCAATATTGCCTTTGACAAGCGTGTAATGCTCATTATTTTCAACTTCGCTCAAATTACTTAAATCAGCGGCATAAGTCAATTTATCTAAATTTATAATCTTATAATCCGAATATTTTTCAACAAAATAAGGGACAAAATTAGACCCAATAAAACCTGCTCCGCCTGTAATTAAAATACTTTTCATAAATTATATTTTTTCAATATAATTAGCTGTTTTTTTCAATAATATTAATGCAATCAATTAACGATTTTGCCCAACGAGGGATTTTAATTCCAAAATCATCTTTAATAGCTGTCTTATTTAAGACAGAATAATGTGGTCGTTCTGATTTTGTTGGAAAGTCCTTTGTCTCAATAGGAAAAACAGAACAATTCAAATTTGCTATTTCCATTATTTTAGAAGCAAAATCATACCACGAAGCCACTCCTTCATTAGAATAATGATAAACAGAACTATTTTTATTTAATTTTTCACCACTATTTACTATTTCTAAAATACCTTTTGCTAAATCTCGTGCATAAGTTGGTGTTCCAATTTGATCAAAAACAACATTCAAATTTTCTTTCTCTGCTCCCAAACGTAGCATTGTTTTTACAAAATTATTTCCGAACGACGAATACAACCACGAAGTACGAATAACAATCGCTTCAATATCTTGTTTCAAGGCTTCCTTTTCCCCTGCCAGCTTTGTTTTTCCGTATATTCCTATCGGTTTTACTGTGTCAATCTCCGTATAAGGCTTGTAATTCTTTCCATCAAAAACATAATCGGTCGAAATATGTACTAATGCAGAATTTGTTTTTTTAGCATT